>NZ_JACADT010000066.1:0-12513 GCF_013421635.1 Streptomyces sp. UH6
CCGCCGAGGTCGTTGTCTCCCTCGCGTGCCGCGGACTTCATGCGCTGCCCGCTGCTCTACCGCTTCCGGGTGATCGACCGCCTGCCCGAGAAGCCCAGCGCGGCCGCCACCCGCGGCACGCTGGTGCACGCGGTGCTGGAGCGCCTCTTCGACGTCCCCGCCGCCGAGCGGACCGCGCCCCGCGCCCGTGACCTGCTGCCCGGCCAGTGGGAGCGCCTGCGCGAGAGCCGTCCCGAGGTGATGGAACTGTTCGCCGACGACCCCGACGGCACCCGTCTGGCCCGGTGGCTGGAGGAGGCCGAGGGGCTGGTGGAGCGCTGGTTCACGCTGGAGGACCCGACCCGCCTGGAGCCCGTCGAGCGGGAGTTCACGGTGGAGACGGAGCTGGAGTCGGGCCTGCGGCTGCGCGGGATCATCGACCGGGTCGACGTGGCGCCCACCGGCGAGGTCCGGATCGTGGACTACAAGACCGGCAAGGCCCCCCGCCCGCAGTACGCGGAGGAGGCCCTGTTCCAGATGAAGTTCTACGCCCTGGTCGTGTGGCGGCTGAAGCGGGTGCTGCCGCGCCGCCTCCAGCTGGTGTACCTGGGCAGCGGCGACGTGGTGACGTACGACCCGGTTCCCGCCGACCTCCAGCGGGTGGAGCGCAGACTGCTCGCCCTGTGGGAGGCGATCACCCTGGCCACGGCGACCGGCGAGTGGCTTCCCCGCCGCGGCCGGCTCTGCGACTGGTGCGATCATCAGGATCGCTGCCCGGAGTTCGGCGGCACGCCCCCGCCGTACCCGCTGCCGGTCACCCTGCCCACGCCGGCGCCGCGCACGGCAGAATGAACCGGGCCGGCCGCCGGGGGTTGCGTCGCCGGCCGGAGACCGAGGGAGATGTCACGTGGCGATCCGCGTCCTGCTGGTGGACGACCAGCCTCTGCTGCGCACCGGCTTCCGGATGATCCTGGAGGCCGAGCAGGACATCGCCGTCGTCGGCGAGGCCGGCGACGGCCGCCAGGCCGTGGACCAGGTCCGGACGATGCAGCCGGACGTGGTCCTGATGGACATCCGGATGCCGCGGATGGACGGGGTGGAGGCGACCCGCCGCATCACCGGTCCGGAGCGCGACGGCCCGGCCAAGGTGCTGGTGCTGACCACCTTCGACCTGGACGAGTACGTCGTGGAGGCGCTGCGCGCGGGGGCCAGCGGCTTCCTGCTGAAGGACGCCCCGGCGCACGAGCTGGTGCAGGCGATCCGCGTGGTGGGGGCCGGTGAGGCGATGCTGGCGCCGAGCATCACCCGGCGGCTGCTGGACAAGTACGCCACCCACCTGCCGTCGGGCGAGGAGACGGTGCCGGACGCGCTGCGCACGCTGACCGAGCGTGAGGTCGAGGTGCTGAAGCTGGTGGCGCGCGGCCTGTCCAACGCCGAGATCGCGGCGGACCTGTTCGTGGGCGAGACGACGGTGAAGACCCACGTCGGGCACGTGCTGACCAAGCTGGGGCTGCGCGACCGGGTGCAGGCGGCGGTGTACGCGTACGAGAGCGGTCTGGTCCGTCCCGGCGGCCAGTGAGCCCGGGGCGAGGGCTGCCGGCGGGCCCACCCGGTCCCGCCCGGCGGCCGCCCGTGACGCGGGACGGCGGAGCCCCCACCCGGGATCCCGGGTGGGGGCTCCGCCGTCCCGCACCGGGTCAGCTGCTCTTGCTGATCTCCCAGAAGCGGAACACCGTCGAGGCGTCCAGGCACTTCTCGAGGCCGTACACGCCGTCGCGGACGACCGCGTACTGCTTGGCCTGCCAGACCGGCAGGATCGGCAGCTCCTCGGCCACGATGTCCTGGAGCTCGCCGTAGTCGTTGGCCGTGGCGGAACGTTCCCGCTGGGCGGCGGTGGCCGGGACGAGGTCCTCGGTGATGGTCTTGTTCTCGTAGTTGTTGCCGAGGACGTTGCCCTCGCCGAAGAACGGACCGGTGAAGTTCTCCGGGTCCGGGTAGTCCGGCACCCAGCCCTTGACGTAGACGCCGTACTTGCCGTCGGCGATGTCCTTCTCGTACTGGTCGAACTTCACCGACTTCACCTGGGCGTCGAACAGCCCGCTGGAGTTGAGCTGCTCGGCGATCGCCTCGAACTCGTCGTCCGTGGACGGGCCGTAGCGGTCCGGGGTGGACCACAGGGTCAGCTTCACCTTGTCGGTGACGCCCGCCTCGGTGAGCGCCTGCGCCGCGGCGGTCTTGGACGGCTTGCCGCCGTAGGTGTCGAAGAAGGCCGTGTTGTGGCCGGTGATGCCCGCCGGGACGATCGAGTACAGCGGCGTGGCGGTCTGCTCGTAGACCTTGTCGATCAGGGCCTCGCGGTCCAGCAGGTAGGCGATCGCCTTGCGGACGCCCACGTTGCCGACGACCGGGTCCTTGACGTTGAAGACCAGGTGCTGGACCTCGGCGCTGTTGCCCTCGAGGACCGATATCTCCTCGTCGCCGGTGCTGTTCTGCTCGATGTCCGCGATGTCGCTGGCGGCCAGGCCTCGGTAGGCCACGTCCACCTCGCCCTCGGTGAGCGCGGTCTTCAGGGCGGCGCGGTCGCCGCGGAAGAGCTTGAGGGTGACGCCCGCGTTGCGGGTCTCGGCGGTGCCCTTGTAACCGGCGTTCAGGGAGAAGACGGCCTTGTCCTCGTCGAACGAGTCGAGCTGGTAGGGGCCGGAGCCGACGGCCTCGCCGTCCTCACGCAGCTTGTCGGCCGGGTACTCGCCCCGCGGGACGATCGAGCCGGCGCCCGAGGCGATCTTGCTGGGGAAGGTCGCGTCCGGGAACTTCAGCTTGAAGACGGCGGTCTTCTCGTCCGGCGTCTCGATCTTGTCGAGCGAGGCGAACATGACGGCCGGGCCGGACGGGTCGTTGATCTTGAGCATCCGGTCGAAGGTGAACTTCACGTCCTCGGACGTGAACGGGTCGCCGTTGCTGAACTCCAGGCCGTCGCGGAGCGTGCACTCGAAGACCTGGGTGTGGGCGTCGGTGAAGTGACACTCCTCCGCGGCCTCCGGCTTCGGCTCGATCCCGCCCCGGGGGAAGGAGAGCAGCGACTGGAAGACGTTGTTGAACAGCAGCCAGGAACCCGGGTCGTAGCCGGAGGCCGGGTCGGTGGCGAGCACGTCGTCGGTCATGCCGACGACGACCGTGGAGTCGGCGTTGTCGCCCGCCTCCTCACCCGTGCCGCAGCCGGCGAGCAGACCCGCGGACAGGGCGGCGAGCGCGGGCAGAACCGGCCACCGATGATGTCTCTTCACGTGATGAGCCTTGTCGTGCGTTGGATACGGAGACCGGACTCGGCCGAGCCCGGCTGCGATGTGGGGGGGGTGTCCCCGCCGGCCCGCGGGACGGGACCGGCGGGAGGGGGTCACTCGGAGCCGACGCCCTTGCCCAGCTCCCAGAGCTGGAGCGTCGAGGAGGAGTTGAGCGCGTAGGCGGTGCCCGTGACGTCGTCGCGGGCGGCGATGTACTGCTTGCCCTGCCACAGCGGCAGCACCGGGACGTCCTCGGCGACGATGTCCTGCACCTCGGTCAGGCTCGGCGCCGCGTCCATCCGGTCGGGCTCGCGCCGCGAACGGGGGATCAGCACCTGCTGCACCTTGCTGTTGGCGTAGGGGGACCCGAGGAAGTTCTTCTTGTCGAGGAACGGCGCCAGGTAGTTGTCGGCGTCCGGGAAGTCGGGGAACCAGCCCATGCCCCAGACCTCGTACTTGCCCTTCAGGGACGCCGGGCGGAACTCCTTCCACGGCGCGCCCTTGGGGTCGCCCACCGTGAAGAGCCCGCTGGCGTTGAGCTGGTCGGCCAGCACGTCGAACTCCTCCGCGGTGGCGGAGCCGTAGTGGTCGACCGTGAAGTGCAGGTCGAGCGGAACCGGGGTGCTGATGCCGGCCTCGTCGAGGATCTTCGCCGCCTTGGCGGCGCTCGGCTCGCCGTACTTGTTCAGGAAGGCGTTGGAGTGCCCGGGCAGGGAGGCCGGGACGAGTGAGTAGAGCGGCTCGGACTGGGCGCCGTACACCCGGGCGACCAGCTCGTTGCGGTCGACGATCTGCGCGATCGCCTGGCGGACCGCCTTGTTCTGCACGGCGGGGGCGTCGGTGTCGAAGGCGAGGTAGCGGATGTCCAGACCGGACATCTCGACCACCTCGATGCCGTCGTCGGGCTTGGCGTCCAGCTCGTTGACCTGGTCCGGGGTCAGCGTCCGCGACATCACGTCGATGTCGCCCCCGGCTATGGCCGTGCCCATCGCCTCGGCGGTCTCGAAGGCCACCAGCTCGGCCCGCCCGTTGCGGACGTCCAGGGAGCCCCGGTAGTTCGGGTTCCTGGTGAAGACGGCCTTCGCCAGGGTGCCGTCCTCGACCTGGGCCTCCATCGTGTACGGGCCCGAGCCGTGCACCGAGAAGCCGTCGAGGAGCCGGTCCTCGGGGTACTCGTCCGGGTCGACGATGGCCGCGACCGGGGTGGAGAGCTTGTACGGGAAGGTGGCGTCGGCGGAGTTCAGGTGGAAGACCACCTCGCGGTCGCCCCGGGTCTCCACCGTGTCCACGGTGGAGAGCAGACCGGCGACGCTGCTCTCCGAGTCGATGCGCAGGACCCGCTCGACGGAGTACTTCACGTCGTCCGCGGTGACGGGGCCACCGTCGGCGAACTTCAGGTCCTTGCGGAGGGTGCAGGAGTACCGCTCGTTGCCCGTGTCGGTGAACGCGCAGTGCTCGGCCGCCTCGGGCTGCGGGTCGCCGCCGCCGCGGGGCTGGACCAGGAGGGTCTGCAGCGACTGCCGGAGGATGTTCCAGCTGCCGACGTCGTACGCGTACGCGGGGTCGAGCGGGGCGGGGGCCTCGGCCGAGGCGGAGATCCGGTCGGTCGTGCCCACCTTGAGCGAGGTGTCGTCCGAACCGCCGTCGGATCCGCCGCACGCGGCGATCAGGGGAGCGACCAGGCCGATCACGGCCGGCAGCGCCAGAGTCTTGCGGTTCATGCTCGGACGTCTCCAGGCTGTCGATTTCCGCGTACCCGGCGGGCCGAGGGTGGTGCGCGTCGGGTCGCGGGCGCGAGGGATGTTTCTCGCGGCCGACATTAGCCGCCGCCGCCCGGACGCCCGGAACGGACCGCAACTGATTTGCCGTCACGCTTCGGAACCGGCCGCCGACGCAGCGACAACGGCGCGGCGGAAGGATTCGTGCGACATTTCCCCAAACCGGGCACAAAGAACCCCCGCCGGAAGGGCCGACGGGGGCTCCACCACGGATTACGGACGCCGTCGCCCCCCTCCGACGTGGCGAAGGTCACAGGAATGATCGGCGGAAAAGAAACCCGAAATCAGGTCCGGCTATCTCCGCGCTGGAGAGGCTCTACGCCTTTCTCGTATTCCCGGAAACACGGTGCGTCAGTGCCCCGCCGAAGCGGGGGTGAACGAATGGTGTACGCGCTGCGCCTATTCCGTGCCCCGGATGCCCCGGACGCCCTCGTGCGTGGGGATCAGCGACCGCAGGAAACGCAGGTCGACCTCTTCCAGGGACTTCACGACGGTGCGGCCGGGCCCCGGCCGCAGCGGGGCGACCGACGGCACCACGACGACCCGGCAGCCGGCCGCCTCGGCGGCGGCGACGCCGGTGGCGGTGTCCTCGACGACCGCGCAGCGGGCCGGGTCGGCGCCCAGTCCGGTCGCGGCGAGCAGGTAGGGGTCGGGGTGCGGCTTGGTGCGCGGGACCTCGTCGCCGGCCACGGTGAGGCGGAAGTGGTGGGCCCCCAGGGCGGTGAGCACCCGGTCGATGACCCGGCGGTGCGAGGCGGAGACGAGGGCGGTGGGGACGTCGTGGGCGTGGAGTTCGGCGAGCAGGCGGGCGGCGCCCGGCATCAGCGGCAGGTGCTCCTCGATGCGCGCCTCGAAGCCCTGGTTGAGCAGGACGGAGAGCTCCTCGAGCGCGATGTCGGCGCCGGTGGCCTCGATCAGGAACCCGGCGCTGCGGCTCATGGGCCCGCCCACGACCACCTCCCGCCAGGACTCCTGAAGGGTGTGGCCCAGGGCCGCGAAGACCTCCCGCTCCACGTCCCACCAGAAGCCCTCGGTGTCCACCAGGGTGCCGTCCATGTCGAGCAGTACCGCCTGGAGGCCGGACTCCTCGGCCGTCCGGGTCGTGGTGGCGGGGACCGTACTGGTCATCCGTGGAGACCTCCTTGCGCAGCGGGGCTGTGGAACGCCGGGGGCCGACAGGCCGGCCGCCCTCCCCGTGCGGGGAGGGCGGCCGGCCTGCGGCGGATCGACCAGTGTACGACCGGTTCGGGCGAATCGCCCGTCCACGACGGGCGGCGAACGGCGGACGTCGGATCCCGGACCGCGCTCAGCGGGCGTTGAAGTACTTCGCCTCCGGGTGGTGGATGACGATGGCGTCGGTCGACTGCTCCGGGTGGAGCTGGAACTCCTCGGAGAGGTGGACGCCGATGCGCTCGGGCTTCAGCAGCTCGGCGATCTTGGCCCGGTCCTCCAGGTCGGGGCAGGCCCCGTAGCCCAGGGAGAAGCGGGCGCCACGGTACTTGAGCTCGAACATGCCGCTCATGTCGTCCGGGTCCTCGCCGGCGTAACCCAGCTCCGAGCGGACCCGGGCGTGCCAGTACTCGGCGAGCGCCTCCGCGAGCTGCACGGACAGGCCGTGGAGCTCCAGGTACTCGCGGTAGGAGTCGGCGGCGAACAGCCGGGCGGTCTCCTCGCCGATCCTCGAGCCGACGGTGACGACCTGGAGGCCGACCACGTCGGTCTCGCCGGACTCCTGGGGGCGGAAGAAGTCGGCCAGGCAGAGCCGGCGGCCGCGGCGCTGGCGGGGGAAGGTGAACCGGGTGCGCTCGCCGCCGTCCTCGTCCAGCAGGATCAGGTCGTCGCCCTTGGAGACACAGGGGAAGTAGCCGTACACGACGGCGGCCTCCAGCAGGTTCTCCGTCTGCAGCCGGTCCAGCAGGCCGCGCAGCCGCGGGCGGCCCTCGGTCTCGACCAGTTCCTCGTAGGTCGGTCCGTCGCCGGTGCGGGCCTGCTTCAGGCCCCACTGGCCCTTGAACAGCGCGCCCTCGTCGAGCCAGGAGGCGTACTCCTTGAGCTGCACGCCCTTGACCACCCGGGTGCCCCAGAACGGCGGAGCGGGCACCGGGTTGTCGGTGGCCACGTCGGAGCGGACCGGCCCCTCCTCCTGGCGCTCCTCCACCTGGAGGGCGGGTGCGGCCTTCACCCTGCGCTGTCGCAGCTCGGGCAGCTTGGCGCCGGGCACGCCGCGCTTGATGCCGATCAGCGCGTCCATCAGCCGCAGGCCCTCGAAGGCGTCCCGGGCGTAGCGGACCTCGCCCTGGTAGATCTCGTGCAGATCCTGCTCGACGTAGGCGCGGGTCAGGGCGGCGCCGCCGAGGATCACCGGGAAGCGGGCGGCCAGCCCGCGCTGGTTCAGCTCCTCCAGGTTCTCCTTCATGATCACCGTGGACTTCACCAGCAGACCCGACATGCCGACGACGTCCGCGTTGTGCTCCTCGGCCGCGTCCAGGATCGCCGAGACCGGCTGCTTGATGCCGAGGTTGACGACGTTGTAGCCGTTGTTGGACAGGATGATGTCGACGAGGTTCTTGCCGATGTCGTGCACGTCGCCGCGGACGGTGGCCAGCACGATGGTGCCCTTGCCCGCCTCGTCCGTCTTCTCCATGTGCGGCTCGAGGTGCGCCACCGCAGTCTTCATCACCTCGGCGGACTGGAGGACGAACGGCAGCTGCATCTGGCCGGAGCCGAACAGCTCGCCGACCACCTTCATGCCGTCGAGCAAGGTGTCGTTGACGATGTCGAGGGCCTTGCGGGTGGTCAGCGCCTCGTCGAGGTCGGCCTCCAGGCCGTTCTTCTCGCCGTCGATGATCCGCCGCTTGAGGCGCTCGTCCAGCGGCAGCGCCGCCAGTTCCTCGGCCTTGCCGGCCTTGAGCGACTTGGCGGTGGCGCCCTCGAACAGCTGCATCAGCTTCTGCAGCGGGTCGTAGCCCTCGCTGCGGCGGTCGTACACCAGGTCCAGCGCGGTGGTGACCTCCTCCTCGCTGAACCGGGCGATCGGCAGGATCTTGCTGGCGTGCACGATCGCCGAGTCCAGGCCCGCCTTGACGCACTCGTCGAGGAAGACGGAGTTGAGCAGGATGCGGGCGGCCGGGTTGAGGCCGAAGGAGATGTTGGACAGGCCGAGCGTGGTCTGCACGTCCGGGCGGCGGCGCTTGAGCTCGCGGATCGCCTCGATGGTGGCGACGCCGTCCTTGCGGGACTCCTCCTGGCCAGTACAGATGGTGAAGGTCAGGCAGTCGACCAGGATGTCCGACTCCTGGATGCCGTAGTTGCCCGTCAGGTCGTCGATCAGCCGCTCGGCGATCTCGACCTTCTTCTCCGCCGTGCGGGCCTGGCCCACCTCGTCGATGGTCAGCGCGATCAGCGCCGCACCGTGCTCCCGGGCCAGCTCGGTGACCTTCGCGAACCGCGACTCGGGGCCCGCGCCGTCCTCGTAGTTGACCGAGTTGATGACGGCGCGCCCGCCCAGCTTCTCCAGGCCGGCCCGCAGCACGTCCACCTCGGTGGAGTCGAGCACGATCGGCAGGGTGGAGGCGGTCGCGAACCGGCCGGCCAGCTCCGCCATGTCGGCGACGCCGTCCCGGCCGACGTAGTCCACGCACAGGTCGAGCATGTGCGCGCCCTCGCGGATCTGCTCGCGGGCCATCTCCACGCAGTCGTCCCAGCGGCCTTCCAGCATGGCCTCGCGGAACTTCTTGGACCCGTTGGCGTTGGTGCGCTCGCCGATGGCGAGGTACGAGGTGTCCTGGCGGAACGGCACCGTCTGGTACAGCGAGGCGGCACCGGGCTCGGGGCGCGGGTCCCGCTCGACGGGGGCGACACCGTGGACCCGCTCCACCAGCTCGCGCAGGTGCCCGGGCGTGGTGCCGCAGCAGCCACCGACCAGGGAGAGGCCGTAGTCGCGGACGAAGTCCTGCTGGGCGTCGGCCAGGCCCTCGGCGTCCAGCGGGAAGTGCGCGCCGTCCTTGGTGAGGACGGGCAGACCGGCGTTGGGCATGCACAGCAGCGGGATGCGGGCGTGCCGGGCCAGGTAGCGCAGGTGCTCGGTCATCTCGGCGGGGCCGGTCGAGCAGTTCAGGCCGATCATGTCGATCCCGAGCGGCTCCAGCGCGGTCAGCGCGGCGCCGATCTCGGAACCCAGCAGCATGGTGCCGGTGGTCTCGAACGCCATCGACACCATCAGCGGCACCTGGACGCCGGTGGCCTCCATGGCCCGGCGGGCGCCGACGACGGCGGCCTTGGTCTGCAGGAGGTCCTGGGTGGTCTCCACGATCAGCGCGTCGGCGCCGCCGCCGAGCAGGCCCTCGGCGTTGGCCTGGAAGCCGTCGCGGACCACCGGGTAGCCGATGTGGCCCAGGGTGGGCAGCTTGGTGCCGGGGCCCATGGAGCCCAGCACCCAGCGCTGCCGGCCGGTGCGCGCGGTGAAGTCGTCGGCCGCCTCGCGGGCGATGCGGGCGCCCGCCTCGGAGAGCTCGTGGATCCGGTCGGCGATGTCGTACTCGGCGGCGGCGGACTGGTTCGCGCCGAAGGTGTTGGTCTCCACGCAGTCGACGCCGACCTCGAGGTAGGCGTCGTGCACCGAACGGACGATGTCCGGGCGGGTGACGTTCAGGATCTCGTTGCATCCCTCGAGGTCCTGGAAGTCCTCCAGGGTGGGGTCCTGCGCCTGGAGCATCGTGCCCATCGCCCCGTCGGCGACCACCACGCGGGTGGCGAGGGCCTCTCGGAGGGCGGAGACGCGGGCACGGGCGTCGGCTGCGGACGGGGACGGCGACGAGGCCATGGAGGTGCTCCCTGGGATGCGACGGCTGTCGGCTTTGCGCTGTCGCGGACCGATTCCGCGGGGTGCGCACCGGATCAGCCTAGCCCGGCCGTCCACCGAGCGGCGTCCCGGTCCACTTCGCGGACTCCGGATGGCGGGCACCTCCCACCGGACCGGATCATGGCGTAATCGCGCCGTCACGCTCAGGTGTCGTCCCACGCGTCTCGTCATTACCATGCGGAGGATGACGAGCTCCCAGATCCTCATCGGCGAGACAGTAGGGACGGCTCTTCTCATCCTCCTCGGCGCCGGCGTCTGCGCCGCCGTCACACTCAAGGCGTCCAAGGCCCGAAACGCCGGATGGCTCTCCATCGCCTTCGGCTGGGGCCTGGCCGTGATGGTCGCGGTCTACGCCACGGGCCCCGTCTCCGGCGCCCATCTCAATCCCGCGGTCACGCTGGCCCTCGCCCTGGACGGCGGGACGTCCTGGGCGGACCTGCCGCTGTACTGGGCCGGGCAGATGGCCGGCGCGATGATCGGGGCGACCCTGGTCTGGGTCGCCTACTACGGACAGTTCCACGCCCACCTGACCGACCACGAGATCGTCGGCGGCCCCGGCGCGCAGAAGACACCGACCGCCACCGGCAAGGCGCTGGAGGCGCGGGAACCGGACGCGGGGCCGGTACTGGGCGTCTTCTCGACCGGCCCGGAGATCCGCCGGCCGCTGCTGAACCTGGCGACGGAGGTCATCGGCACCGTCGTCCTGCTGCTGGGCGTGCTCACCCAGGGCCTCAACGCCGAGGGCGACGGCCTGGGCCCGCTGGGCGGGCTGATCACCGCCCTGCTCGTGGTCTCGATCGGCCTGTCGCTCGGCGGGCCCACCGGATACGCGATCAACCCGGCCCGCGACCTGGGCCCGCGCCTGGTGCACGCCCTCCTCCCCCTGCCCAACAAGGGCGGCTCCGACTGGGGGTACGCGTGGGTGCCGGTCGTCGGTCCGCTGATCGGCGCGGTCGTCGCGGCGGGTCTCTACCGGGCGCTCCTCGCTTGAGGGAGCATGCGCCCGGGGGAGATCCGGCGCAGTGAGGCAGGCACCACCCGACCCACCCGCACGTACCCGTCCGCACACCTCGGGGAGTGACCAGTGACCGACAAGAAGAGTTCCGGCCCGTACATCGCGGCCATCGACCAGGGCACGACGTCCAGCCGCTGCATCGTCTTCGACCGCGACGGCCGGATCGTCGCGGTCGACCAGAAGGAGCACGAACAGATCCTCCCCAAGCCGGGCTGGGTCGAGCACGACGCGATGGAGATCTGGGCCAACGTCCAGGAGGTGGTCGCCGGAGCCATCAGGGCGGCGGGCGTCACGCGCAAGGACATCGTGGCCGTCGGCATCACCAACCAGCGCGAGACCACCGTGCTGTGGGACCGGAACACCGGCCTGCCGGTGCACAACGCGATCGTCTGGCAGGACACCCGCACGGACGCGCTCTGCCGGGAGCTGGGCCGCAACGTGGGCCAGGACCGGTTCCGCCGGGAGACCGGCCTTCCGCTGGCCTCCTACTTCGCCGGCCCCAAGGCGCGCTGGCTGCTGGACCGGGTGGACGGCCTGCGGGAGCGGGCGGAGGCCGGGGAGATCCTCTTCGGCACCATGGACAGCTGGGTGATCTGGAACCTGACCGGCGGGGTGAACGGCGGCCGGCACGTCACCGACGTCACCAACGCCTCCCGCACCCTGCTGATGAACCTGCGCACCCTGGACTGGGACGAGCGGATCTGCGAGTCGATCGGCGTGCCCACCGCGATGCTGCCGCGCATCCGCTCCTCCGCCGAGGTGTACGGGCAGATCGGCGGCGGGGACCTCGGCGAGCTGCTGGAGGGGGTCCCGGTAGCCTCGGCCCTGGGTGACCAGCAGGCCGCGCTGTTCGGCCAGACCTGCTTCGCCGAGGGCGAGGGCAAGTCGACCTACGGCACCGGCACCTTCCTGCTGATGAACACCGGCGAGAAGATCATCAACTCCTACAGCGGCCTCATCACCACGGTGGGCTACCGGATCGGCGACCAGAAGCCGGTCTACGCGCTGGAGGGCTCCATCGCGGTCACCGGCTCGCTGGTGCAGTGGATGCGCGACCAGATGGGGCTGATCTCCGACGCAGCCGAGATCGAGCCGCTGGCCGCCTCGGTGGAGGACAACGGCGGCGCCTACTTCGTGCCCGCGTTCTCCGGCCTGTACGCCCCGTACTGGCGCTCCGACGCCCGTGGGGTGATCGCCGGGCTGACCCGGTACGTCACCAAGGCGCACCTGGCGCGGGCCGTCCTGGAGGCCACGGCCTGGCAGACCCGGGAGATCACCGACGCCATGGCCAAGGACTCCGGGGTGCGTCTCGCCACCCTGCGGGTGGACGGCGGCATGACCGGCAACGACCTGCTGATGCAGGTCCTGTCCGACTGCCTCGACGCCCCCGTCGTGCGCCCCGAGGTGTCCGAGACGACCTGCCTCGGCGCCGCCTACGCGGCCGGTCTGGCCGTCGGCTTCTGGAAGGGCGTCGACGAACTGCGCGCCAACTGGCGGCAGGACGCCGAGTGGACGCCGCGGATGGACCCGGAGGTGCGCGACCGCGAGTACCGGAACTGGCTGAAGGCGGTGCAGCGGACGATGGACTGGGTCGAGGAG
>NZ_JACADT010000660.1:0-3242 GCF_013421635.1 Streptomyces sp. UH6
GCGCGGCCGCACCGCACCGCAGCTCACCCCACCTCTTCCCGCCGGAGACCCCGTCATGCGCACCGCCCTGCTCCAGAGCTCCGGACGTCCCGGCGAGGTCGCGGCGAACATCGCCGCCCTCGACGCCGCGGCCGCCCGCGCGGCCCGCGCGGGCGCGGAACTGATCGCCGCGCCCGAGATGTTCCTGACGGGCTACGCCGTCGGGGACGACCTCCCCCGCCTGGCCGAGCCGGCCGACGGACCGTCCGCCGAGGCGCTCGCCGCCGTCGCCGCCCGCCACGGCATCGCGGTCGCGTACGGCTACCCCGAGCGTGACGGCGCGGCGACCTACAACGCGGCCCGGCTGATCGCCGCCGACGGGACACCGCTGGCCAACTACCGCAAGACCCACCTCTACGGGGACTTCGAACGCGCCCTGTTCACCCCCGGTGAGGACCCCGTCGTCCAGGCCCGGCTCGGCGACCTCACCGTCGGGCTGCTGATCTGCTACGACGTGGAGTTCCCGGAGAACACCCGGGCCCACGCCCTGGCCGGCACCGACCTCCTCCTGGTGCCCACCGCCCTGATGCACCCGTACCGGTTCGTCGCCGAATCCCTCGTGCCGGTGCGGGCGTTCGAGAACCAGATGTACGTCGCCTACGTCAACCGCACCGGTCTGGAAGGGGAGTTCGACTTCGTCGGCCTCTCCACGCTGGCCGGGCCGGACGGCGCCGTCACCGCCCGCGCTGGGCGGCGGGAGGAACTGCTCGTCGCCGAGGTCGACCCGCTGCTGCCGGCCGCCTCCCGGAAGGTCAACCCGTACCTCGAGGACCGCCGCCCCGGCCTCTACGGCGCGCTCTCCGGAACCGCCTGAACCGGCCCTCCCCTGCTCCCTCCGCCCCGCCCCGCCCCGCCCCGCCCCGTCTCCGACGCCCCCGCCGTCCGCAGCCTCAGGAGTCCGCACCCCGATGACGTCCACCGTGCCCACCGCCGTCCCGCACCCCGGTGACGGACTGCCCCCGGTCACCATGTTCGGCCCGGACTTCCCCTACGCCTACGACGACTACCTGGCCCACCCGGCCGGACTCGGCCAGGTGCCCGCCACCGAGCACGGCACCGAGGTCGCCGTCATCGGCGGCGGCCTGTCCGGTCTGGTCACCGCGTACGAGCTGATGAAGATGGGCCTCAAGCCCGTGGTCTACGAGGCCGACCAGATCGGCGGACGGCTGCGCACCGTCGGCTTCGACGGCTGCGACCCCGAACTCACCGCGGAACTGGGCGCCATGCGCTTCCCGCCCAGCTCGACCGCCCTGCGGCACTACATCGACCTGGTCGGCCTGGAGACCCAGCCGTTCCCCAACCCCCTCGCCCCGTGCACCCCTTCCACGGTGGTCGACCTCAAGGGCGAGACGCACTACGCGGAGAAAGCCGACGACCTCCCCGAGGTCTACCGCCGGGTCGCCGACGCCTGGGCCCGCTGCCTGGAGGAGGGCGCGGACTTCTCCGACATGAACCGCGCCATCCGCGAGCGCGACGTGCCGCGCATCCGCGAGATCTGGGCACGGCTGGTCGAGAAGCTGGACAACCAGACCTTCTACGGCTTCCTCTGCGACTCCCCGGCCTTCTCCTCCTTCCGCGACCGGGAGATCTTCGGCCAGGTCGGCTTCGGCACCGGCGGCTGGGACACCGACTTCCCCAACTCCATCCTGGAGATCCTCCGCGTCGTCTACACCGAGGCCGACGACCACCACCGCGGCATCGTCGGAGGCTCCCAGCAACTGCCCCTGCGGCTGTGGACCCGGGAGCCGGAGAAGGTCGTCCACTGGCCGTACGGCACCTCGCTGAGCTCGCTGCACCCCGGCGGAGCGCCCCGTCCCGCCGTCACCCGGCTGCACCGCACGGCCGGCAACCGGATCACCGTCACCGACGCGGACGGAGACATCCGCACCTACCGCGCCGCGGTGTTCACCGCCCAGTCCTGGATGCTGCTCTCCAAGATCCAGTGCGACGACGCGCTGCTGCCCATCGACCACTGGACCGCCGTCGAACGCACCCACTACATGGAGTCCAGCAAGCTGTTCGTGCCGGTGGACCGGCCGTTCTGGCGGGACAAGGACCCGCGGACGGGCCGCGACCTGATGTCGATGACCCTCACCGACCGGATGACCCGCGGCACCTACCTGCTGGACAACGGCCCCGACGGCCAGGCCGCCATCTGCCTCTCCTACACCTGGTGCGACGACAGCCTCAAGTGGCTGCCGCTGTCCGCCCACGAGCGGATGGAGGTCATGCTGAAGTCGCTGGGCGAGATCTACCCGGACCTCGACATCCGCAGCCACGTCATCGGCAACCCGGTCACCGTCTCCTGGGAGAACGAGCCCTACTTCATGGGCGCGTTCAAGGCCAACCTGCCCGGCCACTACCGCTACCAGCGCCGCCTGTTCACCCACTTCGTGCAGGACCGGCTGCCGGAGGACCGGCGCGGGCTGTTCCTCGCGGGCGACGACATCTCCTGGACGGCCGGGTGGGCAGAGGGCGCCGTGCAGACCGCGCTCAACGCGGTGTGGGGCGTGATGCGTCACCTGGGCGGCGCCACCGACCCGGCCAACCCGGGACCGGGCGACGTCTTCGACGAGATCGCCCCCGTCGAACTCCCGGAGGACTGAGCCGGGTTCGGGCGGCCCCGGCACGGCACCCGGCCGGCGCTCAGCGGTCGAGCGGCGTGAGGAGCATCCGCCCGACCACGCCCACGGCCGCGTCCAGCCGGTCGGTGAACTCCGAGGCCAGCTCCGGCATCCGCCGCAGCGCCCACAGGGCCCGGGCCATCGACCAGGTGGTGTCCCGGGCCCGGTCCAGGCTCCAGGCGCCCGCCAGATGGGTCAGCGGGTCGGCGACCTGGAACAGGTCCGGGCCCGGCATCAGTTCCTCACGGACCCGCTCCTCCAGGGCGGCCAGGATGTCGCCCACCCGCTCGAACTCGTCCTCCAGATCGGCCGGACGGCAGCCGATCGCCCGGCAGGAGTCCACCACGGCCAGCACCAGGTCGTGCCCGATGTGCGCGTTGATGCCGGCCAGCGCGAACTGCACCGGCCGCACCCCCGGATGCCCGCGCAGCCGGAAGAGCGGACGCCAGCAGGCGGGCGGCCGGCCGCCCCGGCGGTCCGCCTCGGCGACCGCCAGGTAGCGCTCGGCGAAGAGGGTGCCGAGCGTGGCCGCCGACCGGCGGTCCGGGAACCGGCCGTCGTCGAGCAGCTCCGCGAACT
>NZ_JACADT010000661.1:0-3242 GCF_013421635.1 Streptomyces sp. UH6
AGCGAGCACCGACTGTGAGCACCGACTACGCCACCGAGTTCGCCGGGCGCGCCGCCCTCGTCACCGGAGCGGCCTCCGGCATCGGCCTGGCCATCGCCCGCCGCCTCGCGGAGGGCGGCGCCGAGGTCGTGATCGCCGACTACAACGCCGAGGGCGCCGAGCGGGCCGCCGCCGACCTGAGGAGGGACGGCTTCGAGGCCGCCCCCTTCACCGTCGACGTCTCCGACGCCGCCTCCGTCCAGGCCGCCGTCCGCTTCACCGTCGACACCTTCGGAGGCCTGCACCTGGGCGTCAACAACGCCGGCATCGGCGGCGACAGCGCCCCCACCGGCGAGCAGACGCTGGCCAACTGGGACCGTGTGGTGCGCATCAACCTGGACGGCGTCTTCTTCTCCGTGCGCTACGAGATCGAGGAGATGGAGCGGTCCGGCAAGGGCGGCGCCATCGTGAACGTCTCCTCCATCCTCGGCTCGGTGGCCTTCAGCGGCTCGTCCGCGTACGTCGCCGCCAAGCACGGCGTGCTGGGCCTGACCAAGTGCGCCGCCGTGGAGTACGCCGCGAAGAACATCCGGATCAACTCCGTGGGTCCCGGCTTCATCGAGACGCCGCTGCTCGAGAACCTGGACGCCGAGTCCCGTGACGCCCTGGTGGGTCTTCACCCGGTCGGCCGCCTGGGCCGGAGCGAGGAGGTCGCCGAACTGACCGCCTTCCTGCTGTCCGACCGGGCCTCCTTCGTCACCGGCAGCTACCACCTGGTGGACGGCGGCTACACCTGCGTGTGACCGGACGCCGGCGCCGGAATCGCCCGTGGGGCCGCCTCCCTGACACGGAGGCGGCCCCACGGAGGTCCGGAACGGACCGGGATCAGGCCTTCGCCGTCTCCTGGCCCTGCGCGCCCTCCGCCTCGAGGTCCACGCTGTCGCGCAGCTCGGTGGAGGTGAGGAAGAGGGTCGCGACGATGCCGAGGACCGCGACCGCCGCCGCGACCAGGAAGATCTGGCCGGTGGCCTCGCCGTACGCCGCGCGGACGATCTCCTGGACCGGCGCCGGCATGCCGGCGATGTCGAGGTTGCCGCCCGCCTCGGCGCCGCCGCCCGAGGTGTCCACACCGAGCTTGCGCAGGCCGTCGGCGATCTTCGTCGAGACCTCGTTGGCGAGGACGGCGCCGAGGACCGAGACGCCGATGGTGCCGCCGAGCGAGCGGAAGAAGGTGATCGAGGCGCTGGCCGCGCCGAGCTCGGCGAGCGGCACGGTGTTCTGCAGCACCAGGACCAGGTTCTGCATCGACATGCCGACGCCCACGCCGATGAGGAACATGCCGCCGAAGACGTGCCACATCGGCGTCGTGTGGTCGATCACCGACAGGGTGACGAAGCCCAGCGTGAGGATCACGGTGCCGGAGACGATGTACGGCTTGACCCGGCCGCTCTTGGAGACCATGCGTCCCGCGACCGTCGAGGAGATCAGCACGCCCGCCATCATCGGGATGGTCATCAGGCCGGCCTTGGTGGGCGAGTAGCCGCGGCCGATCTGGAAGTACTGGCCCAGGAAGACGGCGCCGCCGAACATGGCCACACCGACCGCCAGGCTCGCGACGATCGCCAGCGCCGGGTCGCGGCGCTTGATGACCTTCAGCGGCACGACGGGCTCGGGGACCCGCGACTCGACGAGCACGGCGAGGCCCAGCAGGACCACCGAGCCGCCGACCATGGCGCCGGTCTCCCAGGAGATCCACGCGAACTCGTTGTCCACGAAGGTGACCCACAGGAGCAGCAGGCTGACGCCGGCGGCGATCAGGGTCGCGCCCAGGTAGTCGACCTTGGGCTTGTCGCCGCCGCGCTCCACCACCGGGAGCTTCAGCGTCCTGGAGAGGATCACGAAGGCGACGGCCGTGAACGGCAGGGCGAAGAAGAAGCACCAGCGCCAGCCGAGCCACGAGGCGTCGGCGATGGCGCCGCCGAGCAGCGGCCCGCCGACCGTCGCGACGGCCATCACGCCGCCGAGGTAGCCGTTGTAGCGGCCGCGCTCCTTGGGGCTGATCATCGCGGCGATGATCACCTGGACCAGGACCTGCAGCGCGCCCATGCCGAGGCCCTGCACGGCGCGGAAGGCGATCAGCGTCTCGGTGTTCTGCGCGAAACCGGCGCCGAGCGAGGAGACGAAGAAGATCACGATCGCCGTCTGGAGCAGCGCCTTCTTGCTGAAGAGGTCGGCGAGCTTGCCCCAGATCGGCGTGGAGGCCGTCGAGGTGAGCAGCATCGCGGTGACCACCCACGTGTACTGCGACTGCGTGCCCTTCAGCGCTCCGATGATCTGCGGCAGCGCGACGGAGACGATGGTGCTGCTGATCATGGTGACGAACAGCAGCAGGAGCAGACCGCTCATCGCCCTCAGGACGGCCCGGTGACCCATCTTCGGGGCGGCGTCACCCCCGGGCGGTGCGGCATCGGTGGCATCGGCGACGGGCGCGCTCAAGAAGGACCTCCGGAGAAGGAACGGGAAAAGGGGTGCCCTCGGAAAGTGAGGGGGATGTCTTCAAGATACATGCACACTGTGCAACTTTGCCCATTGGGCATTTTTCTTGCCTTGGCCTTACCATTGCCGCGATGGACATCACCGACCGCACCGCCGCCCCGGGCGGCGCCCCGGGCCTGCGCGAACGGAAGAAGGCCGCCACCCGCGAGGCGGTGCACCGCGCCGCGCTGCGCCTGACGGTCGAGCACGGCCTGGACCACGTGACGGTCGAGGCGATCGCCGACGAGGCCGGGGTCTCCCGCCGGACCTTCTCCAACTACTTCGCCACCAAGGAGGACGCCGTCCTGTGGGGCGAGGAGCAGCAGGCCGCCGCGTTGCTGCGCGAGGTCGCGGACCGGCCCTCCGACGAGTCCCCCTGGGCCGCGCTCGGCGCCGCCCTGCGCACCCTGGAGCCCGGCCCGGTCTTCCCCGACCGCGAGACGATCACCCGTACCCGGCTCGCCCTGCGCCACCCCTCCCTGCTGGGCCGGCAGCTCGCCACCCACGCCCGGCTGGAACAGGACCTGGCCGCCGTCCTGGCGGGACGGGGCGCCGAGCCGCTCCGTGCCCGGGTCCTCGCGGCGGCGTTCCTGGCCTCCATGCGGACCGCGATGCGCACCTGGGTGGAGACCGAGCACCCGGGCGAACTGCTCGACCTGGTCCACGAGGTCCTGCGCCTGATGGGCCGGCCGTTCGACGGACCCGGCGCGGAACGCACCTGAACGGCA
>NZ_JACADT010000662.1:0-3231 GCF_013421635.1 Streptomyces sp. UH6
TGGCCCGCACCGCTCCCACGGCCACGGACCCGCACACCCCCACAGACCCGGAGGGGGACAAATGTGCGAATGACTAACCGGTTCGGGTGAGTCGAGGTTGGGCGCCGAGTCTCTTGGGCAGCCCAAAGTCACAGCGGGTCAGGCCCTCCGCAGGACATGCGGAGGACGCCGGTCCGCTCGTGCGCGGCCGGAGGGGAGCGGCGGACGAGCGGACCGGCGCCGCTGTGGTTCCGCCCGCTGTCGTTCCGGCCACTGTCGTTCCGCCCGCCGTCGATCCGGCCGCTATCGTTCCGGCATGGTCTTCGCCCGACGCGCCCTGCCGGAGGACGCACCTGAGGTCCTCCGCCTGCGACAGGTCATGATCGACGCGGTCCGGCCCGGCCCTCCGCCCGGTGTTCGGGCCGGGACGCCCGAGTGGCACGCCGAGGCGCTGGAGCCGCTGCGGCGACGGCTGGCCGACAAGGACGGCGACTTCGCCGCGTTCGTCGTCGACCACCCGGACCGCCCCGGCGCCCTTGCCTCGCTCGCCGCCGGACAGATCGAGTACCGGATCGGCGGGGCCGACAACCCGCACGGTCTCAACGGTTACGTGTTCAGCGTCGCCACCGACCCCGCGGCCCGCCGCCGGGGCTACTCGCGGGCCTGCATGGAGGCGGTGATCTCCTGGTTCCGCGAGCAGGGCTGCGGGCGGGTCGACCTCAACGCCTCGGCCGAGGGCGAGCCGTTGTACGCCTCGCTCGGCTTCGTCCGCAAGCCCGACCCCTCGATGCGGCTGCCCCTCCGATCCGCCTAGGCTCTTCGGCATGAACAGCTTGGCGATGATCGAGTCCTGGCCCGTTCCCACCGCCGCGGCGGGCGTCGTGCGGGCCGACGGCACGGTGGCCGGCGTCCACGGCCCCGTCGACCACCGGTTCCCGCTCGCCTCGGTCACCAAGCCGCTGGCCGCGTACGCGGTGCTGGTGGCGTACGAGGAGGGCGCCGTCGAGCTGGACGAGCCGGCCGGCCCCGACGGCGCCACCGTCCGCCACCTCCTGGCCCACACCTCCGGTCTCGCCTTCGACGAGCCGAAGGCGGTGGCCGCACCCGGCGAGCGGCGGGTCTACTCCAACGCGGGCTTCGAGGAGCTGGGCCGCCACCTGGAGAAGGCCACGGAGATGCCGTTCGCCGAGTACGCCCGCCAGGCCGTCCTCGAGCCGCTGGGCATGACGTCCACGACCCTGGACGGCTCCCCCGCCAAGGACGGCGTCTCCACCGTGACCGACCTCCTCCGCTTCGCCGCCGAGCTCCAGGCGCCGCGGCTGCTGGACCCGCGGACGGTGCTGGAGGCGATGACCGTGCAGTTCCCCGGCACCAAGGGGGTCCTGCCGGGGTACGGCCACCAGAACCCCAACGACTGGGGCCTCGGATTCGAGATCCGCGACGGCAAGTCCCCGCACTGGACCGGTTCCGCGTCCTCCCCCTTCACCTTCGGCCACTTCGGCCAGTCGGGCACGTTCCTGTGGACCGACCCGCACGCGGGGCTCGCCTGCGTCGCCCTCACCGACCGCGCCTTCGGGCAGTGGGCGATCGACGCGTGGCCGTCGTTCACCGACGCGGTCCTGGCGGAGGCGGCGCACCGCTGAGAACGCGGCCCCGCCCCCGGCGGGCACCCGGCCCCAGGGCCGTCAGGCCGTCAGGCCGTCAGGCCGTCAGGCCGTCAGGCCGTGAACTCCCAGGCCAGGAACTCCGCATCGGCCGCCGCCTCCGCCGT
This sequence comes from Streptomyces sp. UH6, assembly GCF_013421635.1. Lineage (NCBI taxonomy): Bacteria > Bacillati > Actinomycetota > Actinomycetes > Kitasatosporales > Streptomycetaceae > Streptomyces > Streptomyces sp. UH6. The sequence goes on from NZ_JACADT010000662.1 coordinate 1,751, forward strand.
GAGGTTCCGCCCCCCGGTGACCCGGAGCGCGTCACCGGGGGCCAAGGTCTCACCGCCCACGCGGAGTTCGCCCGAGGCGAGGTGGAGGTAGCGGGAACCCGCGTCCGGGAGGGACACGCCGTCGCCGGCGGCCAGGCGGTAGGTGCGCAACACCCCGCCCGCCTCCGGGACTTCGTACGCCCCGGCCCCGAGCTCGCGCACCAGCGTGTACGCGGGCCCGTCCGCCGCCGCCCGCGGCGTGAGCCACATCTGGAGGAACCGGCACGGCACCGGACCGTCGTTGCGCTCCACGTGGCGGACGCCCGACGCGGCGCTGAGGTGCTGGAGGTCACCGGGACGCACGGTCCGCTCCCGCCCGCCGGAGTCGCGGTGGGTGAGGGCTCCCTCCAGCACCCAGGTGACGATCTCCACGTGCCGGTGCGGGTGCTCGTCGAACCCCGCCCCCGGCTCCAGCCGCTCCTCGTTGCACGCGATCAGCGGGCCGAAGCCGAGGTTGTCCGGGTCGTAGTGCGGGCCGAAGGAGAAGGAGTGGCGGGTGGTGATCCCCGCACCGGGCTCCCCGCCCGCGTACCGGTCGGCCGCTCGCCGTACGTCGATGGTCACGTGATCACGCTACCGGCGCGCCCCCGGAGACCCGCCGCGCCCGGGACGACGCCCGGGTGTGACGGTCCGCACACGGACCGCGTCCGACCCGGCGCGGCGCAAGCCGTCCGGCATGGGGCACCCTTGTGGGCGTGCCCGCACCAGATCCTTCCGAAGCCGTCCCGTCCGCACACGACCCGTCCGACGTCCACGCCCACACCTACTCGGCCACGCTGAAGCGGCTGGAGCGGTCCTCCGGCAGCCTCGCCGCGCAGGCGATCGCGCGGATGGACGAGACGCTGCCCTGGTACCGGGCGATGCCGCCGGAGAACCGGTCGTGGATCGGCCTGGTGGCGCAGGCGGGTATCGCCGCGTTCACGGAGTGGTTCCGCCGCCCGCAGACCCCCACCCAGGCGATCTCCACCGACGTCTTCGGCACGGCGCCGCGTGAGCTGACCCGCGCGATCACGCTGCGGCAGACCGTGGAGATGGTGCGCACCACCATCGAGGTGATGGAGTCCGCGATCGACGAGGTCGCCGCACCCGGCGACGAGTCGGTCCTGCGCGAGGCGCTGCTGGTCTACGCCCGGGAGATCGCCTTCGCCACCGCGCAGGTGTACGCCCAGGCCGCCGAGGCACGCGGCGCCTGGGACGCCCGGCTGGAGTCGCTGGTGGTCAACGCGGTGCTCTCCGGCGAGGCCGACGAGGGCGCCGTCAGCCGGGCCGCGGCGCTGGGCTGGAACGCGCCGGAGCACGTCTGCGTGGTGCTGGGCACCGCCCCCGACGGGGACAGCGAGCTCACCGTGGAGGCGATCCGCCGCGCCGCGCGCCACGCGAAGCTCCAGGTGCTGACCGGCGTGCTGGGCCACCGCCTGGTGGTGATCGCCGGCGGCAGCGAC
>NZ_JACADT010000663.1:0-3225 GCF_013421635.1 Streptomyces sp. UH6
CGCACTCCAGCCGCACCTGCATCCGGTCCCCGAACAGGGCCCGGCGCAGCGCGAACAGGTCGGCCTCGCGCTCACCGACCGGCAGCACCGGCAGCACCGCCGCGTCGACGTCCGGCCGTGCCGTGCGGTGCAGCAGCAGGGCACGCCCCGCGGGCGCCTCGGCGAGGCCCGTCTCCCAGGCCGCCAGCAGTCCCGCGGCCCCCGTGATCCCCATCCCGTCCCCCGGGAACCAGACGCCGGCTAGGCCGGGTTGAGGAACGACGGCTCCTGCGGCTCGGGCACCTCGTAGTCCCGTTCCCAGCCCTCGCACTCGAGCTTCAGCGACTGGATGGCCACCGCGTTGGCGTTGGCGTCGAGTTCGCCCAGGACCTGGTACTCGCTCGGCCAGGTCCGGTACAGCTTGTGCGAGACGGCGACCTGCCCGGCCTCGTTGAGGACCTGGATCACTATGTCCTTGCGGAAGTCGGCGAGCGACACCTCGGAGCCGAGGCCCGCGCCGATCTGCCAGACCTTGTTGGCCCAGCGGTCGAACTCGGGGTCGTGGGTGACTCCGCGCTCCAGGGTGATGCCCTCGAACTCGGATCGGCCCGGTGACTTGCGGGGCGAGGAGGGATCGCCGCCGTGACGGTGCTTGACGACCTCCGTGGTCCGCTTCAGCGGACTGACCTTGCTGATGCCCGCGACCGTCCGACCGTCCCACAGGACAAGGAACTTGAAGTTCTTGTAGGGGTCGAAGCGATACGCGTTGACCGTGAACTCAGCCATCGGATTCTCGAATCTCCACGATTGGCGGCGCCGCGCTAGAGCGCGAACTGGCCGGACGTCTGCTGGATCTGGACGATCACGAACTCCGCCGGCCGCACCGGTGCGATGCCGACGAGGACGTTGACGACGCCGTTCTCGATGTCCTCGGCGGTCGTCGTGTCGCTGTCGCACTTGACGAAGTACGCCTCGCGCGGGGTGCTGCCCTTGAATGCGCCCTGGCGGAACAGGGTGTGCAGGTACGCGGAGGCGGCGAGCCGGATCTGCTGCCACAGGTTCTCGTCGTTGGGCTCGAACACCACCCACTGGAGGCCGCGTTGCAGGCTCTCCTCGACGTGCAGCGCCAGGCGCCGCACCGGCACGAACGTCCACTCGCTCTCGGCCGCGTCCGAACCCGCGAGCGTCCGCGCCCCCCAGACCACCGGTCCGGTCGCCGGGAAGGCCCGCAGGCAGTTGACGCCGAGCGGGTTGAGCAGCCCGGTCTCACGGTCGGTCAGGTCGACGGTGAGCGAGCGCACGCCCGCGAGCCGTGCGCCGGTGCCGGCCGGGGCCTTCCACACGCCGCGCTCGGCGTCGGTGCGGGCGATGACGCCGGCCACCGCCCCGGAGGGCGGGAAGGAGCGCAGCCGGCCGGTGAGCGGGTCGGTGAGCCGCAGGTGGGGGAAGTACAGGGCGGCGTGGTCGCCGCGCACGGCGTCGAAGGCGGCGAGTCCGGCGCGGGCGGAGTCGACCCCGGTCCAGGCGCTCGGCGCGTCGACCAGCAGGAAGATCCGCCGCTCCTCGCACAGCAGCCGGGCCGCGGAGATGACGGTGAGGGCGTCCTCGGTCCGTTCGTACGACGCGAGTTCCGGCAGCACGAGCAGGTTGACGTCGGCGACACCGCGCAGGGCCTGGATGCCGGTCTTCCCGGCCTCGCTGCCGATCAGGTCCTGCGGCCCGGGAGCAGCCCCGTCCTCGCCGTGGTCCAGCGGGAACACCGGCGGGTTGACCGAGGCCTCCAGACCGAGGTCGTTGGCGCACTCGCCGAGGAAGCGGACGACGTCGTGGGGGTCGGTGGAGCCGGCGACGACCTGGACGCGGCGGCCGAAGGCGGTGACCTCGGCGCCCGCGAAGGCACGCCGGCCGGGAGCGTCGGGCAGGGCGCGCAGCTTGCGCTCCAGGAGCAGCGCCAGCTCGGCCACACTGCACGGGGCCTCGCCGTCACGGTCGGGGTCGTGGAGCGTGAACCGGCGCTCCACGTCGCCGATCTTGACCGTCAGGTCCACCGCCAGGTTCGGCAGTTCGTGGCCGAACGGCTTGGAGACGGTGCCGGACGGATCGGGGCGGCCCTCGCCGACGACCTCGACCCGTACGAGCCGGGAACCCGCGTTGACCGTGTCGGGCGCGTACCGGTCGTGCGAGGGGTCCATGGACAGGCCGGTGAAGCTCTCACGGGCCCGGCCCCCGGCGTCGAGGACGCGCAGGTCGAAGGTCTCGTCGGGACACGGCGTGTCGTGGTCCACGGCGACGCGCAGGCCGTTGCCCCACGCGCCGGACTCCTTGGCGCGCACCTCGAGGACCGGGCCCTCGCTGTGCCCCTCGGTCGACTTCAAGGTGAGGCCGGCGGCCTTCCCGCTGCCTGCCCTGGCGACGCGCACGACGACGGCGACGGAGCCGCCGTTGCCGAAGTACTGGTGCACCGCGTGGCCGACGGCGCTCCGCGAACTCAGGCCGCCGAAGCGGCGCTCGAACTCGGTGAAGCTGCTGACACGGACCGGCTCGTTCAGCGGGCCGCGCCGGGTGTGGCCGACGAAGGCGGTCACCGACGTGGTCGGCGTGGAGATCGTTCGGGTGCTGCTGGGAAGCTCTTCGACGTGGACGCCTGGATACGTCGGCCTGTTGGCGCGCACCGCGCTCATCGGCTTTCCCCCTCCTTTGTCCCTGACTCGGACAGTCCTGGGCACCGGACAGATGCACCAGGAGATGGCGGAGGGAGGCATTCCCGTTCAGGAGCGCGGAGACGCCACCTATCAGGGCGACGCTGCAGCGCGCACCACATCAGTTTCCCCCGTCAGAACCCCGGACCTCTCGGTCGCCGGGGCCAAGCGTCGCGCTTGTGACTCCTGATGCCTGCGTTCTCAACTCACCTTGTACGTAGGGGAGTTGAGGCGGCAAGGCGCCTTCTGGCCAGTCGGGTGAGGGGACTTGTGAAGGCGGCTCAGGGGTATTGGCCGCATTTGTCCACAGCGTCGGCGGATCGTCCGGAACCTCCCGCCGGGCGGGGACCCCGCACGCCAGGCCCGGTGCGGGAGTCACCGGAAGGAGTGGCGGACGTCCACGAAACTTTCGGTTGGCGCACACATGTGCGACTGTCCGGTTTCCAGGGGTAACCACCCGATCGCGGGGTCCTCCGGCGGGGCCGCGGGGCCGCGAAGGCGGCGAGGGTGGCATGTCCACGCGGGGCCGTTCCGTGCGACGGACCCG
>NZ_JACADT010000664.1:0-3224 GCF_013421635.1 Streptomyces sp. UH6
ACGGGCCGGCGCCGGAGGTATGCGGCGCCGGCGGCGGGCCCATCAGCGCGCCTTCGCGGCGAGGGGTTCCCCGTTCAGGTACCGGCCGAGGGCGGTGAGCGGGAACACCTGCCGGTAGAGGTGGTAGTTGATGGAGAAGTCCCAGGGGAAGCCGGTGCCGGTGAACTGGGGCTCGTCCCAGGTGCCGTCGTCGCGCTGGGTGGCGGCCAGCCAGGCGACGCCGCGTTCCACCGCCTCGGACCGGTGCTCCCCGGCGGCGAGCAGGGCCATCAGGGCCCAGCCGGTCTGCGAGGCGGTGGAGTCCCCGCGGCCGGCCCATCCTCCGGGCTCCCGGTAGGACCGCAGGTCCTCGCCCCAGCCGCCGTCCGCGTTCTGCACGGACCGCAGCCAGCGGACGGCCCGGCGGATCGCCTGGTGTCCGGCGGGCAGCCCGGCGGCGATCAGGGCGGGGACGGCCGAGCCGGTGCCGTAGACGTAGTTGACGCCCCAGCGGCCGAACCAGCTTCCGTCCGGCTCCTGTTCCCGCAGCAGCCAGTCGACGCCGCGCCGGGTGCGGGGGTCGTCGGCGTGGCCCTCGACGGCGAGCATCTCCACCACATGGGCGGTGACGTCGGCGGACGGAGGGTCGATGACCTCGCCGAAGTCGCAGAACGGGAGGCGGTTGGGCAGCACGCTGGTGTTGTCCACGTCGAAGGCGCCCCAGCCGCCTCCCGCGGACTGCATGCCGAGGTTCCAGCGGACGCCTCGGGCGACGGCGTGCTCCACCCGCTCGGGGTCGTGGTGCCTGACCCGGCGCAGCGCGAGGACCACCTCGGCGGTGTCGTCCATGTCGGGGTAGTTGTCGTTGTGGAACTCGAAGGCCCATCCGCCGGGCGGGAGCTGGGGTCGGCGCACGGACCAGTCTCCGGGCCGTACGACCTGTTCGCCGAGCATCCAGTCGGCGGCCTTCACCAGTTGGGGGTGGTCGGCGGGCAGCCCGGCGTCGGCGAGGGCGATGACGGCGAGGCAGGTGTCCCAGACGGGCGACTGGCAGGCCTCGATCATCCGGGCGCCGTCCTCGCGCCGCACCGCGAAGCGGTCCAGGGCCTCGATGCCCGCCCGCATCACCGGATGGCCGAGGTCGTAGCCGAGCAGGTGGAGGGCGATCAGGGAGTACACGTGCGGGGGTTGGATGCCGCCCCAGCAGCCGTCGTTCTCCTGGCGTTCGACGATCCACCGGGCGGCGGCGTTCATCGCGGCCCGGCGCACCGGGCGCGGGGCGATGCCGCGGTAGCGGCGCAGCGCGTCGTCGATGCGCCGGAAGACGCCGTCCCAGCCGGTGGCGGGCGCGGGGGGCCTGGGCGGGAGGGGCGCGGCGGGGTCGGCGTGCAGTTCGTCCAGCGGGAACGGCGCGGGGCGTACCGGGCGTTTCGCGGAGACGACGGTGAGCGGCACGATGGTCTGCCGGGCCCAGCAGCCGAAGTCGTAGATGTTGAGCGGGAACCACTTCGGCAGGAAGATCATCTCGGGTGGCAGTTCGGGCAGGTCCTGCCAGCGCCACCAGCCGAAGAGGGCGAGCCAGATGCGGGTGAAGACCCGGGTGGCGGCGACGCCGCCCTGGTCGCGGACCCAGGTGGCGGCCCGCGTCATGTGCGGGGCGTCGGGGGCGTCGCCGGCGAGGCGCAGGGCGATGTAGGCCTCGACGGTGGTGGAGAGGTCGGGGGGGCCGCCGTGGAAGGAGGCCCAGGTGCCGTCCTCGCGCTGCTGCCCGCGGACGTACAGGGCGGCGGCGTGCGCGGTGTCCTCGTCGAGGATGCCGAGGAACCGGCGCAGCAGCAGGTCCTCGGCGTCCATGGTGACGTTGGTCTCCAGGTCGCCCTTCCACCAGCCCTCGGCGTCCTGGGTGGCCAGCAGGAAGTCGGTGGCCCGCCGGGCGGCGAGGGCGGCGGCCTCGCGGGGGCCGGCCGGCCCGTCCCCGGGGGGACGGGCGGTGGGGCCGGCCGGAGTCGTTCCGGCCGGTCCGGCGCGGGTCGGCAGCGCGCCGGTGCTTCCGTCGGTTGTCGCGGTCATGGCTTCCCCTTCCTGCAGTGTGCGTCTGCTGCGGGTCCGCCACCGGCCTGCTTCCTGGGAAGCCGCCGGCGACTACGCGGTGCTCGGACCTTCCGGGATCATCTCGTGCGAACCACCACGAAGTCGGCGAGCGCCACGAACTCTTCCCGCACCCGGGCGGGCATCTGGACCTCGTCGAGGGCGCGCAGGGCGACGGCGTGCTGGCGGCGGGCCTCGTCGGCGGTCCACGCCCGGCCGCCGGCCTCCTCGATCAGCGCGGCGCGGGAGGCGAACTCCTCCTCGGAGAAGTTCTCGAAGTCGCTGATCCCGGCGTCGGCGGCGAGGATCTCGCCCAGCTTCTCGGAGGCGGGTCCGCCGGCCGCGAGGGCCGCCACCACCGGCAGGGACTTCTTGCGCTGGCGCAGGTCGCTCCAGGTCTGCTTGCCGGTGGAGTCCGGGTCGCCCCAGATGCCGAGCAGGTCGTCGACGGCCTGGAAGGCGAGGCCGAGGTGGTAGCCGTAGCGTTCGAGGGCGTCCGCGGTGCGGTCGTCGGCGCCGCCGAGGACGGCGCCGATGGAGCAGGCGCAGGCGAGGAGGGCGCCGGTCTTGTTGCCCTCCATCTCCAGGCACTCGTCGACGGTGACCCGCTCGCGGTGTTCGTAGGAGATGTCCTGGGCCTGGCCGTCGATCAGCGCCCGGCTGGCGGCGGTCAGGCGCCGGGCGGCGCGGCCGGCCTCGACGGTGCCGAGCTCCAGCAGGACCTCGTTGGCCAGGGCGAACAGGGCGTCGCCGACCAGGATCGCCTGGGCGGGGCCGTGCACCTTCCAGACGGTGTCGCGGTGGCGGCGCTGCTCGTCGCCGTCCATCAGGTCGTCGTGCAGCAGGGAGAAGTTGTGGACCAGCTCCACGGCGACGGCTCCGGGGATTCCCACCTCGGGCGCGGCGCCGGCGGCCTCGGCGGACATCACCGCGAGGGCGGGGCGCACCGCCTTGCCGCCGTCCCCGGAGGCCGGGTTGCCGTCGGCGTCGATCCAGCCGAAGTGGTAGGCGGCGACGGTGTCCATGGGCGCCGCGAGACGCTCCACGGCGGCCCTCAGCACCGGTGTGGCCAGCGTCCGGCCGCGCTCCAGCAGCGCGGTCACGTCCACCGCGTCGGCAGCCTTCTCGGCCGGGGGCACAGTGGGCACAGTCTCTCC
>NZ_JACADT010000665.1:0-3217 GCF_013421635.1 Streptomyces sp. UH6
GGTGGCGGCCGGGCCGAACGCGACCAGGCCCACGCCCAGTCCCGCCATCAGCGAGTAGGCGTCCTGCCAGGTGGCCACGCCCCAGCCGATGAACGCCAGGGTCAGCGCGCCCGTCTGCACCGGGAGGCGGCGGCTCAGCCGCGCGCTGCCGTAGACGGTGGCCGCGTACATCAGGTCCGTGAAGAGCAGCAGCGTCACCAGGCTGCCGGTGGTGAACTGATCGGCCACCAGGGCCGCGGTGCCGGCGAGCAGCCCCGCCAGCGGCCGGATGCGGCGCAGCGGCTCCAGGCCCGCCATCACGGCCAGCGGCACCAGCACCCACCAGTCGGGCACGTCCCGCTGCGGATACATGTCCAGGCCCACCGACCACAGCAGCAGGCCCAGCGCCAGCCCGCCCAGTGCCGTCGCCACGTCGAACGGGCGAGGGCGCCGCGGGGAGGTGGTCTCGACGGTCATGACCCCATCCAACACGTCCGGCCCCCGCGGCACATGCGGCCGACGCACCCTTGTCCGCGCGGCGTGTACATCGAAGGATGCAGCCGGATCTCGTCGGGGTGGCCGATGCGCGCGCGACGGGCCGGGAGGAGGGTGGAAGGCGACGGAGGACGGAGGGAACCCGACATGATCCTGGCCCTGATCATCGCCTGCGAGGTCGGCTTCTGGGTGCTGCTCGCCGCGGGGCTCGCGGTGCGGTACCTGCTGCGCAGGCGGCGGCTGAGCACCGTCCTGCTGCTGTGCGAGCCGCTGCTGGAGGTGGTGCTGTTCGTGGTGACCCTCGTCGACCTGCGGGGCGGCGCCGAGCCCGACTGGCAGCACGGCCTGGCCGCCCTCTACATCGGCTTCACCGTGGCCTACGGGCACTACACGATCACCTGGCTCGACGGTCACGCCGCGCACCGCCTGGCCGGCGCGCCGCGCCCGCCGAAGCCGCCGCGGTACGGCATGGCCCGCGCTGCCCACGAGGGCCGGCTCTGGCTGCGCACGCTGCTCGCCGCCGCAGTGGCCGCCGCCCTGCTGCAGGGCGGCGTCCTCTACATCGGCGACGACGGCGACACGTCCACGCTGCGGTCCTTCCAGGAGACCGCGCTGCGGATCGTCCTCATCCACGGGCTGATCGCCCTCAGCTACCTGCTCTTCCCCAAGCGGTCCAAGGGCGGGCGGTCCGAGGGCGGGCGGTCCGGGGGCGGGCCGGAGGAGTCAGCGCTCCCCGCCCGGGACCCACAGGACGTCGCCCGTGGACAGGTTGGCGACGCGCGCAAGGATGAAGAGCAGGTCCGATAGCCGGTTGAGGTAGGTCGCGGTCAGGGGGTTCATGGTCTCGCCGTGGACCTCCAGGGCCGCCCAGGTCGAGCGCTCGGCCCGGCGCACCACCGTGCACGCCTGGTGGAGCAGCGCCGCGCCGGGCGTGCCGCCTGGCAGGATGAAGGAACGCAGCTTCTCCAGGCGGTCGTTGAACCGGTCGCAGTCCTCCTCCAGCCGGTCGACGTAGAACTGCTCCACCCGCAGCGGCGGGTACGCGGGGTCCTCCACGACCGGCGTCGACAGGTCGGCGCCCACGTCGAAGAGATCGTTCTGGACGCGGGTGAGGACCGCGACCACGTCCTCCTCCAGGCCGCCCAGGGCGACGGCGGTGCCGATGACGGCGTTCGCCTCGTTGGCGTCGGCATAGGCTGAAATGCGGAGATCCGTCTTCGGGACCCGGCTCATGTCGCCGAGGTTGGTGGTGCCCTTGTCCCCGGTACGGGTGTAGATGCGCGTCAGATTGACCATGGGCCCCAGCCTAGGGAACGACTCCGGAGGGAGCGCCCCCGGTGTGATGTCCGTCAAATGAGACGTGACGCGCATTACTTAGGGGTCACGAGCGTCTCCCCGGGCGCTAATGTCCGAGCGGTAGACACGAGAACAGGGAGTGGCAGTGGCAGGAAAGCTCGCCGTCATCGGGGCCGGCCTCATGGGTTCCGGCATTGCCCAGGTCTCCGCGCAGGCGGGTTGGGACGTTGTCCTGCGCGATGTCACCGACGAGGCGCTCGCCCGGGGCCTGGACGGCATCAAGGCCTCGTACGACAAGTTCGTGGGCAAGGGCAAGCTCGACGCCGCCGACGCCGAGGCCGCGCTGGCCCGGATCACCACCACCACCGACCTCGACGCCGTCGGCGACGCGGACGTGGTCGTGGAGGCCGTCTTCGAGAAGATCGAGGTCAAGCACGAGATCTTCCGCGCCCTGGACAAGATCGCGCGCGAGGACGCGGTGCTCGCGTCGAACACCTCCGCCATCCCGATCACCAAGATCGCCGCGGTGACCGGGCGGCCCGAGCGGGTCGTGGGCACGCACTTCTTCTCGCCGGTGCCGATGATGCAGCTCTGCGAGCTGGTCCGCGGTTACAAGACGAGCGACGAAACCCTCGCCAGGGCGCGGGAGTTCGCCGAGTCGGTGGGCAAGACCTGCATCGTGGTCAACCGTGACGTGGCGGGCTTCGTCACCACCCGGCTGATCTCCGCCCTGGTCGTCGAGGCCGCCAAGCTGCACGAGTCGGGCGTCGCCAGCGCGGAGGACATCGACATCGCCTGCAAGCTGGGCTTCGGCCACGCGATGGGCCCGCTGGCCACCGCCGACCTGACCGGCGTCGACATCCTGCTCCACGCGACCTCCAACATCTACACGGAGTCGCAGGACGAGAAGTTCGCCCCGCCGGAGTCGATGCGCCGAATGGTGGACGCCGGTGACATCGGCCGCAAGAGCGGGCAGGGCTTCTACAAGCACTGACCGACAGCAACGACCGCGGGTCCGCCCGCACGCCGGACCGGGATCACCCCTCGGATCACCCGAGAGGGTGATTTCGGTATCGGTTCGCTTACAGACGGCAACTTCTGGTCCGCCAAGGGCGTCAGAAGTGGCATCACCGTACACAGACGGTGCAACAAGACGTATTCCCGGGGAGCACTTATGTTCATCAGGGGCGACCACGCCGAGCTGGTCGTCGGGGGCCGCCTCGACGTCCGCAGCGCGGCGGACGCCCGTACGGTCCTGCACTCCGCCGTCGACGACGGCGTCGGCGACCTGGTCCTGGACCTCTCGGAACTCCACTCCTGGGACGCCACCGGACTGGGCGTGATCATGGGCGTGCACCGGCGGGCCGGCCGCGCCGGACGCCGGCTGGTGCTGCGCGGCGTGCCGCCGCAGATGCAGCGGCTGCTGGTGGCCACCCGGCTCCACCGC
>NZ_JACADT010000666.1:0-3212 GCF_013421635.1 Streptomyces sp. UH6
GGCTCCTGGGCCGGAGCGGCCTGCTCGGCCGGGGCGCCGGAACCGTCGTCGATCAGGGCCAGCTCGGCGCCGACCTCGACCGTCTCGTCCTCGGCCACCTTGATGGAGGACAGGACGCCGGACACCGGCGAGGGGATCTCGGTGTCGACCTTGTCGGTCGAGACCTCGAGCAGCGGCTCGTCGGCCTCGACCCGCTCACCCTCGGCCTTCAGCCAACGGGTGACGGTGCCCTCGGTGACGCTCTCGCCGAGCGCCGGAAGGGTTACGGAAACCGCCATGGTTTCGGTTGCTCCTAACGGAAGTGCGGAAGTCTGTTCTCAGTCACCCGGCGGTGATCAGTCGTGCGCGTGCAGCGGCTTGCCCGCCAGCGCGAGGTGGGCCTCGCCCAGGGCCTCGTTCTGGGTCGGGTGCGCGTGGATGAGCTGCGCGACCTCGGCCGGCAGCGCCTCCCAGTTGTAGATCAGCTGCGCCTCGCCGACCTGCTCGCCCATGCGGTCGCCCACCATGTGGACGCCGACCACGGCGCCGTCCTTGACCTGGACGAGCTTGATCTCGCCGGCGGTCTTGAGGATCTTGCTCTTGCCGTTGCCCGCCAGGTTGTACTTGAGAGCGACGACCTTGTCCGCGCCGTAGATCTCCTTGGCCTTGGCCTCGGAGATGCCGACGGAGGCGACCTCGGGGTGGCAGTAGGTCACCCGCGGCACACCGTCGTAGTCGATCGGGACGGCCTTCAGGCCGGCCAGGCGCTCCGCCACCAGGATGCCCTCGGCGAAGCCGACGTGCGCGAGCTGGAGGGTGGGGACCAGGTCGCCGACCGCGGAGATGGTCGGGACGTTGGTGCGCATGTACTCGTCGACCAGGACGTAGCCGCGGTCCATCGCGACGCCCTGCTCCTCGTAGCCCAGGCCCTGCGAGACCGGGCCGCGGCCGACGGCGACGAGGAGGACCTCGGCCTCGAACTCCTTGCCGTCGGCCAGGGTGACCTTGACGCCGTTCTGGGTGTACTCCGCCTTCTGGAAGAAGGTGCCCAGGTTGAACTTGATGCCGCGCTTGCGGAAGGCGCGCTCCAGCAGCTTGGAGCTGTTCTCGTCCTCGACCGGCACGAGGTGCTTCATGCCCTCGATGATCGTGACGTCGGAGCCGAAGGACTTCCACGCCGAGGCGAACTCGACGCCGATGACGCCGCCGCCCAGGATGATCGCGGACTGCGGGACGCGGTCCAGGACCAGCGCGTGGTCCGAGGAGATGATCCGGTTGCCGTCGATCTCCAGACCCGGCAGCGACTTCGGCACGGAGCCGGTCGCCAGCAGGACGTGGCGGCCCTGGATCCGCTGCCCGTTCACGTCGACCGACGTCGGGGAGGACAGGCGGCCCTCGCCCTCGATGTAGGTCACCTTGCGGGAGGCGATCAGGCCCTGCAGACCCTTGTACAGGCCCGAGATCACGTCGTCCTTGTACTTCTGGACGGCGGGGACGTCGATGCCCTCGAAGGTCGCCTTCACACCGAACTGCTCGCTCTCACGCGCCTGGTCGGCGATCTCGCCGGCGTGGAGCAGGGCCTTGGTCGGAATGCATCCCTTGTGCAGGCAGGTGCCGCCGACCTTGTCCTTCTCGATCAGGGCGACGTCCAGGCCCAGCTGAGCCCCGCGCAGCGCCGCGGCGTACCCGCCGCTACCGCCGCCGAGGATCACTAGGTCGAAAACGGTGCTGGCGTCGTTCGCCACGTCACGTCCTCCATGCATGTGCGCCACGCCGGTCTCGTCCGACCGGTCGGCGGCTGGTCACGGCCGCTCTAAGTGCTTCGGCCCGGGTGGGGCCCTGTCCTGCCAAGAGTCCATCTTTGCACTTGTCGGAGCCCAACCGGACGCGGGGCCGTGTTGTGAGACACGGCACAGTGCCCGGAACACCGCGTTCCGGGCGGGCGGGCGGGTGCCCGGAACGGGGGCGGGGGACGGACTCCGCGAGGCGGAACCCGTCCCCCGCCACCGGTGGGACACGTGCGCGGCACCGGGCCGCGACGGCTGCGTCAGACCAGGTCGCCCGCGGCGGCGAGCTCGGCCAGGCGCACCAGCGTGCGTACAGCGGAACCCGTGCCTCCCTTGGGCGTGTAGCCGAAGGGCTTGCCCTCGTTGAAGGCCGGCCCGGCGATGTCCAGGTGCGCCCAGGTGACGCCCTCGCCCACGAACTCGCGCAGGAAGAGACCGGCGACCAGACCGCCGCCCATCCGCTCGCCCATGTTGGCGATGTCGGCCGTGGCGGACTCCATGCCGGCGCGCAGGTGCTCCGGCAGCGGCATCTGCCAGGCGTCCTCGCCGGACTCCTCGGCCGCCTCGTGGACGGCGCCGCGGAAGGCGTCGTCGTTGGCCATGACGGCGAACGTCCGCGAGCCGAGCGCCAGCACCATCGCGCCGGTCAGCGTCGCCACGTCGACGACGGCGTCCGGCTTCTCCTGCGAAGCGGCCCACAGGCCGTCGGCCAGCACCAGCCGGCCCTCGGCGTCGGTGTTCAGCACCTCGACCGTCTTGCCGCTGTACATGCGCAGCACGTCACCCGGACGGGTGGCGGAACCCGACGGCATGTTCTCCGCCAGGCAGAGCCAGCCGGTGACATTGACGTCCAGGCCGAGCCGCGCGGCCGCCACCACCGCGGCGAAGACCGCGGCCGCGCCGGCCATGTCGCACTTCATGGTCTCGTTGTGACCGGCCGGCTTCAGCGAGATGCCGCCCGAGTCGTAGGTGATGCCCTTGCCGACGAGGGCCAGGTGCTTCTTCGCCTTCGACGACGTGTACGACAGCTTCACCAGCCGCGGCGGGCGGGTGGAACCGTTGCCGACGCCGAGGATGCCGCCGTAGCCGCCCTTGACGAGCGCCTTCTCGTCCAGCACCGTCACCTTGAGGCCGTGCTCCTTCGCGGCCTTCTGGGCGATCTCCGCGAACGAGGCCGGGAACAGGTCGTTCGGCGGCATGTTGATCAGGTCGCGGGCACGGTTCATCTCCCCGGCCACCGCGGCGCCGCGGTCCACGGCCGCCTTGAAGGCGCGGTCGCGCGGCTTGCCGCCGAGCAGCACCGCCTCGCCCAGCGGGCCCTTGCCCGCCTTGGCGCGGGCCTTCTCGTCCTTGCCGGACTCCTTGTAGGCGTCGTAGACGTACGCGCCGAGGAGCACGCCCTCGGCGACCGCGCCGGCCGCCTCCGCGTCCTCCAGCGGCAGCGCG
>NZ_JACADT010000667.1:0-3209 GCF_013421635.1 Streptomyces sp. UH6
GTGCCGCCACAGGGTACGGCCGCAGAGGACGAGCACGGCGCACAGGGCGGGGATCGCCGCCTTCCCGGCGACCTCGTCGTACGGGACCGCCTCCCGCACCTCAGGGTCCGACCAGCCGTCCGGCAGCGGGTTTCCGGGCAGCTGGGCGGTGCCGACCACCATCAGCAGCCCCAGGCAGACCGCGCTGCAGGCCGCCATCACCGCGGCGACCGCGGTCAGCAGCCGCGTCGCGGTCCGCGGGTGCAGCCGCTGCTCGGCCAGGCGCGCCACCGGCCACGCCGTCAGCGGCAGCACCAGCGGCAGGAAGACGAACACCCCCATCAGGTCAGTCGTCCCCTTCGCTCCCCGGCCGGCCGAGGAGTTCGCGCAGCAGGCGCTCGTCGTCCGGTCCGAGACCGGTGACGAAGCTGGCCAGGACGGCCTCCCGGTCGTTCTCCGCGTCCAGCACCCGGCGCATCTTCCGGGCGGCCAGGCCGGCGTGGTCCGAGGCCGGGGTCCAGGCGAACGACCGGCCCGCACGTTCCCGGGTGACCGCCCCCTTGGCCAGCAGCCTGGTCAGGATGGTGACCACGGTGGTGTAGGCGAGGCCGCCGCCCAGGCGCTCCTGCACCCAGCCGGCCGTCGCCGGGCCGTCCGCCTCCTGCAAGGCGGACAGGACCAGGGCCTCCAGCTCGCCCTGCCCCCGCCGACGGGATCCCCGCTGCTCCGCCACGCCCTGTCTCCCTTCCGCCACCGCCCGGTTCCCGGGCCGACATCGTATAGACCCCCGCCGGACCTCCGGCCGCGCCGCGAGACCTCGCCGCCCGGCGGACACCTCTCGACCGATGTTCTACATGCATGTAGATTCGGCTCGTTCCCCAGGGCGCACCCGCCCGGGGCCACGACGGGCCCGACGGGGACCGGAAGGAGCGCGTACGACATGGGCGTCATCGCATGGCTGGTGCTGGGCCTGCTGGCCGGGGCCATCGCCAAGGCCGTCCTGCCGGGACGTGACCCGGGCGGCTGCCTGGGCACGACCGCCATCGGCATCGCCGGGGCCTTCCTGGGCGGCTGGCTCTCCGCCGAACTCTTCGACCGTCCCGTGCAGCGCGCGTTCTTCGACCTCGCGACCTGGGGGTCGGCGATCGCGGGCGCCCTGGTGCTGCTGATCGCCTACCGGCTGCTGTTCGGCCGCACCCGGGGCTGACCCGGCGCCTCGGGCGCCTTCGCCCCTCCCCTCCACCGGCCCGCCCGGGCACTCCCAAGGAGCACTGACACCATGCTCGGTCTCAGCGAACTGGCCATCATCCTCATCGTCGTGATCGCCTTCCTCTGCGCCAGGAAACTTC
Organism: Streptomyces sp. UH6; assembly: GCF_013421635.1. Lineage (NCBI taxonomy): Bacteria > Bacillati > Actinomycetota > Actinomycetes > Kitasatosporales > Streptomycetaceae > Streptomyces > Streptomyces sp. UH6. Next base: position 1,329 of record NZ_JACADT010000667.1, read on the forward strand.
CCGAACTGGCGCGCTCGGCGGGCAAGTCGGCACGCATCCTCAAGGCCGAGGCCCGTGCCATGAAGGAGGAGGAGCAGCAGCGGCAGGCGCATGCACCGGCTCCCGCACCGGCACCGGCTTCGGCGGAAGCGCGGGCGGAAGCGCAGGCGCAGGCGGAACCGCACGCCACGGGGACGGAACCGTCCCCCCGGATCATCCAGGGTGAGGTGCTTCCGTCGGCCTCCGGCCACGCCGCGGAACCGGAGGGCGCGCCGCGGCAGACCCCCGCGCCGGCCCCGCGGCCCGGGCAGGCCCCGCCGTCCGCTCCGTGACGGCCGTGACGTAGGTCATAGGCCGCGGGATGTCACAGGGAGCCCCGCCGTCTCGTCCAGGGAACGGAACCACCCACCGACGAGCACGGAGGAGCACACGATGGACGCGCGACTGGACTTCCTCGGCAACCCGAGCGCCGGCAAGGTCCTCAAGCACTTCATGGCGGCGGGCAGGCAGCTCAAGGACTCGCCTCTGCCGGCCGCGCTGCAGGAGCTGGTCGCCCTGCGGGTGAGCCAGATCAACGGGTGCGCGGTCTGCGTCGACATGCACACCAAGGAGGCCGCTGCCGCCGGAGAGTCGGCGGTGCGGCTCGCCCTGGTCGCGGTGTGGCGCGAGGCGACCGTCTACACCGGCGCCGAGCGGGCGGCGCTGGAGCTGGCGGAGCAGGCGACGCGGGTCGCCGACGCGGGAGAGGGCGTCAGCGACGAGGTGTGGGCGCGGGCCGCCGAACACTTCGACGAGGACCAGCTGGCCGCCCTGGTGCTGGAGGTCTCGTTCATGAACGCGGCCAACCGGCTGAACATCGTCACCCGGCAGCCGGCCGGGGACTACCAGGCCGGCCAGTTCCACTGAGCCGCGTCCGTCGCGACGAGGGGAGCCGGACGTGAACGTCACCGGGGAGACCGGCGGGGCCGACGGCAGGGTCGCGGAGTTCGAGGAGCTCAGGCCGCTGCTGTTCTCGATCGCCTACCGGATCCTGGGCAGCGTCGGCGAGGCGGAGGACGCGGTGCAGGAGGCGTGGCTGCGCTTCGACGCCTCGTCGACCCGGCCGGACTCGGTCAGGGCGTTCCTGTCGGCCACCGTCACCCGGATCTCCATCGACGTCCTGCGCTCCGCGCGGGTACGGCGGGAGCGGTACGTCGGGCCCTGGCTGCCGGAACCCCTGCTGAACGACCCGTACCAGGATCCGGCCCGTGCCGCCGAGCTGGCCGACTCGGTGTCGATGGCGGCATTGCTGCTGCTGGAACGGCTCAGTCCGCTGGAGCGGTCGGTGTTCGTGCTGCGTGAGGTGTTCGCCTTCGGGTTCGGCGAGATCGCCTCGGCGGTGGGGCGCTCCGAGGCGGCGTGCCGGCAGCTCCTGGTGCGGGCACGGCGGCACATGGAGGAGGGGCGGCCCCGGTTCGAGGCCGACCGGCGGGAACGGCAGGAGCTGGCGGAGCGGTTCTTCGGGGCGCTGTCCCGGGGCGACGTCGCCGGGCTGCGGCAGCTGCTCGCCGCGGACGTGCGGATGGTCGGCGACAGCGGCGGGAAGGCGCCGCAGCTGGCCAAGGCGGTGGTCGGCGCGGAGAAGGCGGCCCGGCTGCTCGCCGCCGTGTACCCGCTCATGGCGCGGGTCGACATCACCTTCCAGCGGCACGAGGTCAACGGGCAGCCGGGGGCGGTCTTCCGCGACCGGGACGGCAGGGTCCTGCACGCCCTGGTCCTCGACGTGCTCGACGGGCAGATCCAGACCGTCCGCGCGGTCATCAACCCCGACAAGCTCGGCCACCTCGGGCCGGTCGCCGACGCGTGGGCCCTCGACCGGGAGGTGAAGCGGATCCGCCGGGCAGGCCCCTGAGACCGGTCCCG
>NZ_JACADT010000668.1:0-3205 GCF_013421635.1 Streptomyces sp. UH6
ATCGCCAAGGCGCTGCGGGCCGCGTTGGAGGAGACGGACGGGACGCCGCTCGGCGGCGTGCTGTCGCTCCTGGCCGTGACGGACGGGGCGGCCGCCCGGGACGCGGAGAACGCCCTCGGTGTCGGGCTTCCCGCCGTGACCGCGGGCACGCTCGCGCTCGTCCAGGCCCTCGACGACAGCGGGACGCGAGCGCCGCTGTGGTGCGTCACGAGCGGCGCCGTCCACAGTGGGCGGGCCGGGCAGGTGGAGCCGGCCGGCAGTCCGGTGCAGGCGCAGTTGTGGGGGATGGGGCAGGCCATCGCCCTGGAGGCGCCGGGGAGCTGGGGCGGTCTGATCGACCTGCCCGACACCACGGGGGCCGAAGGGAGCGACGCGTCGGTGATGGAGCGGATGTGCGCCGTGCTCGCCGGGGACCTCGGCAACGAGGACCAGGTGGCGGTGCGCGGCTCCGAGGTCTTCGCCCGCCGGGTCGAGCGTGCTGTGCTCACCGGCGCCGGTCGCCGGTTCGAGCCGCGGGACACCGCTCTGATCACCGGGGGCACCGGCTCCGTCGGTGGGCGACTCGCCCGCTGGCTGGCCGGACGGGGCGCCCGGCACATCGTGCTGACGAGCCGTCGGGGCCCGGACGCGCCGGGAGCGGCGGAACTGGTGGCCGAGCTGGCCCGTGCCGGTGCGACGGCGACGGTGGTCGCCTGTGACGTGGCGGACGGCGAGCAGGTCCGGGCCCTGGTCGAGCGACTGGCGGCCGAGGGCCGGCCGGTGCGCAGTGTCTTCCACACGGCAGGTGTCGACGACACCGCGGCCTTCCAGGACACCGACGCCGACGCCTACGCGGCGGTGCTGGCGGGCAAGGTGACCGGCGCGCTCCACCTGGACGAGGCGCTCGGGGACTCCGTGGACGCCTTCGTGCTGTTCTCCTCGATCTCCGGTGTGTGGGGCAACGCCCGGCATTCCGCGTACGCCGCGGCGAACGCCTCCCTGGACGCGCTGGCCCACCGCAGGAGGTCCCTGGGCAGGACGGCGACGTCCGTGGCCTGGGGCTGGTGGGAAGGCGGCGGGCTGGCGGGTGAGGCCGGTGTCGGCGACGCCCTGAGCGGACTGGGTCTGTCGGCGATGTCCGCCGGTCCGGCCCTGGCGGCCATGGCGCAGGCGGTCGAGCACGAGGAGACCGCGGTCGTCGTCGCCGACGTCGACTGGGCGCGGTTCGCGCCCGTGTTCACCGCGATGCGTCCCAGCCCGCTGATCGGCGACCTGCCGGAGGTGCGCGGCCTGCTGTCAGCCGAGGACGGGCGGGACGCGCAGGACTCGGCGGAAGCCGAGGGCTCGGCACCCGACGCGGCCGGCCGTCTCCGCGCCGAACTGGTCGAACTGTCGGTGCCGGAGCGTGAGTTCACCCTCCTCGAACTCGTCCGCGACCACGCGGCGGCGGTGCTGGGGCTGGACGGGCCCGGCGAGGTGCGGCCCGACCGGGCGTTCCGCAAGCTCGGTTTCGACTCGCTCACCGCGGTGGACCTGCGGAACCGGGTGGCCCGGGCCACCGGCCTGAAGCTGCCCGCCGCCCTGGTCTTCGACCACCCGACACCCGCCGTGCTGGCGCGCTTCCTGCTCGGCAGGCTGGACCTTCCGCCGGTGGCGGACGGTGATCCGGCCACGCCGCCCTCGGCCGCCCCCGCCCCGGTCTCCGCCCCTGTTCCGGTCTCCGCCGGGGCGGCGTCCCCGGTGGCGGACGACTCGATCGACGACTTGGACGCCGAAAGCCTGATCCAGCTCGCGCTGGGCGACAACGGCTCGTGATGACGTGCGAAATGTGGAGTGAATGATGGCTGCTTCGGCGGACAAGGTTCTTGAGGCTCTGCGGGCGTCGGTCAAGGAGACCGAGCGGCTGCGCCGGGAGAATGCCCGGATCACCGAGGCGGCGCGCGAGCCCGTCGCGATCGTCGGCATGAGCTGCCGCTACCCCGGCGGGATCGCGGGCCCCGAGGACCTGTGGCGGCTCGTGGACGAGGGCCGTGACGCGGTGGGCCCGTTCCCCACGGACCGCGGGTGGGACGTCGACGGCCTGTACGCGTCGAGTCCGGCCGGCTCGGGGGCGTACGAGGGCGGGTTCGTGCACGACGCCGCCGAGTTCGACGCCGGGTTCTTCGGGATCTCGCCGCGCGAGGCGCTGGCGATGGACCCGCAGCAGCGGCTGCTCCTCGAGGCCTCGTGGGAGGCGGTGGAGCGGGCCGGGATCGCGCCCACCGCGCTGCGCGGCACCCGTACCGGCGTCTTCGCCGGCGCGGCGGTCTCCGGTTACGAGTCGAAGCTGCAGAACGCCTCCGAGGACGTCGAGGGCTACTTCCTCACGGGTACGGCGGGCAGCGTCGTGTCCGGCCGCATCGCCTACACGCTGGGGCTGGAGGGTCCCGCGGTCACCGTCGACACCGCCTGCTCGTCGTCGCTGGTCGCCCTCCACATGGCCGTGCAGGCCCTGCGGTCGGGCGAGTGCGACCTGGCGCTGGCCGGCGGTGTCGCGGTGATGGCGGTGCCGGAGGCGTACGCCGAGTTCAGCAAGCAGGGCGGCCTCGCCGTCGACGGCCGCTGCAAGTCGTTCGCGGCGGCGGCGGACGGAACGGGCTGGGCCGAGGGCGTCGGCGTGCTGCTGGTCGAGCGGCTGTCGGACGCGGTGCGCAACGGGCACGAGGTCCTGGCGGTCGTCCGGGGCACCGCCGTCAACCAGGACGGCGCCAGCAACGGCCTGACCGCCCCCAACGGCACCGCCCAGCAGCGGGTCATCCACGCCGCGCTCGCCAACGCGGGGCTGACCACGGCCGACGTCGACGCGGTCGAGGCGCACGGCACCGGCACGGTGCTGGGCGACCCGATCGAGGCGCAGGCCGTCGTGGAGACGTACGGCCAGGACCGCGCCGACGGCCGGCCGCTGTGGCTGGGTTCGCTGAAGTCGAACATCGGTCACGCCCAGGCGGCGTCCGGTGTGGCCGGCGTGATCAAGATGGTCATGGCGGTGCGCCACGGCGTGCTGCCCAGGACCCTGCACGTGGACGAGCCGACCCCGCACGTCGACTGGTCGGCGGGCGCGGTGGAGCTGCTGGCGGAGGCCCGCGGGTGGCCGGAGACCGGGGCCCCGCGCCGTGCCGCCGTGTCGTCGTTCGGGGTGAGCGGCACCAACGCGCACGTCATCGTGGAGCAGGCTCCCGGGACCGCC
>NZ_JACADT010000669.1:0-3202 GCF_013421635.1 Streptomyces sp. UH6
AACACCGGGGGCCGCCGCGTCACCCAGGCCGTCGCCGCCGCGTACGGAGCCAGCTCCAGCAGGTGCTGCGTGCCCGACGCGCCCCCGCCGACCACCACCGCCCGCAGCCCCGCGAACTCCTCCGGGCCCCGGTACCCCACCGTGTGCAGCTGCCGCCCGCGGAACGTCTCCTGGCCCGCGACGCGCGGCACGAACGGCCGGTCCCAGGTTCCCGTCGCGTTGATCAGCGCGCGGGCCGACCACACCCCCGCGGACGTCTCCACCCGCAGCCGGCCCCGCTCACCCTCCCGCACCGCCCGCACGTCGACGGGCCGCACCACGTCCAGCGCGAAGGCCCGCTCGTAGGCGTCGAAGTAGGCGGCGATCACCTCGGACGACGGCCGCCCGGGATCGGCCGCGGTCAGCTCCATCCCCGGCAGGGAATGCATCCCGTGCACCTTGCCGTACGTCAGCGAGGGCCACCGGAACTGCCACGCTCCGCCCGGACCCGGCGCGTGGTCCAGCACCACGAAGTCCTGCCCCGGCTCGAACCCGGTACGCCGCAGGTGGTAGGCGGCCGACAGCCCCGCCTGCCCGGCGCCCACCACCACGACGTCGATCTCCCGCGTCATCCGCTCCTCCACACCCGTGCGAACGACCGGGGGCCCGGCTGTCTTCCCCCGCCGGGCCGATGCGTCAGGATGAAGTCATGTCAGACCGTTTCCACACCCGCGTCCTGCACATCGCCACCGGCTCCTCCGAGCGCGTCGCCGACATCACCCGCGACTGCGAGGAGTTCCTGAACGAGGCCGCCGCCGGCCGTGACGGCCTCCTCAACGTCTTCGTCCCGCACGCCACGGCGGGCATCGCGGTCATCGAGACCGGAGCCGGCAGCGACGACGACCTGCTCGCCGCGCTCCGTGACCTCCTCCCGGCGGACGACCGGTGGCGCCACCGCCACGGCACCCCGGGCCACGGCCGCGACCACGTCCTCCCCGCCTTCGTCCCGCCCCACGCCACCCTCCCGGTCATCGGGGGCCGCCTGGAGCTGGGCACCTGGCAGTCGGTGTGCCTGGTCGACACGAACGTCGACAACCGGGACCGGCAGGTGCGCCTCAGCTTCCTCGGCTGACCGGAAGCCATGGATCTCGGCGAGGGCGGTCCTGCCGGAGCCGTTCGCGCCGACGAGCGCCGTCACCCGGCCGTGCTCCACCCTCGGGCTCACGTCGTGGAGGGACGGGGTGGTGGCGCCGGGGCAGGTGAACGAGACGTTCCCGACGGTGACGGCCCGGCGCCCGGACGGACCTGCGGTGGCGGATGCGTGACACGGTCCGCCGGTGCACGGGCGGCGCCCACGAGGGAATCGGGCACATGAGCCAAGGGTGATGGCCACCCGTACGGCGGATGGGCGTCGTGCCGTGCCGCCACAATCCTGGGAGGGACCGCTCCGACGGGGCGTGCGTGCGGGGATACGGGGTGGGTGTGACCGAGCGCGGCAGGGCCGACCGCGCCGTTCCGACGGGGACGGGACCGGGCGGAACGGAAGCGGGTGTGGGGGAGCCGGGTGTGACCGGCCAAGGCGTTCGGCGCGCACGGACGGCGACGGAGGACCGGCCCGGTGCGCCGGGACATGCCGACCGGCAGCGGCGGGACGACGGGCCGGTGCGTGCGGTGCCACGGCACGTGGCCTGCGTGATGGACGGCAACGGCCGCTGGGCCCAACGCCGTTCGCTTCCCCGGACGGCCGGCCACCGGGCTGCGGAGACCACCGTCATCGACATCATCGAGGCTGCCCGGGCGGCGGGCGTCGAGTGGCTGAGCCTGTACGCCTTCTCCACCGAGAACTGGAATCGTCCCGGCACCGAGGTCGACTACCTGATGCGCCTGGTCCGCCGGGTCGTGCGCAAGCACGCGCCGCTGCTGCTCGCCCGCGGCATCCGCTGCCGGTTCCTCGGGGCCGCCGACCCGCGCATCCCCCGTGAGCTGGCCCGGGACTTCGAGGACCTGGCGACGCTGACCGCCGACAACCGGGGGATGACGCTGACCGTCGCCTTCGACCACGGCGGACGCCGGGACATCGTCGAGGCGGCCAGGTCGCTGATCCGCACCGGGACGCCCGCCGACGAGGTGACCGAGCGCCTCTTCGCGGACCACCTGCCGTTCCCCGACACCCCCGACGTCGACCTCGTCATCCGCACCTCCGGCGAGCAGCGCATCTCCAACTTCATGCTCTGGCAGGTGGCCTACGCCGAGTGGGTCTTCCCCGAGGTGCTCTGGCCGGACTTCAGGGCCCCCGACTTCCTCGCATGCCTGCACACCTACCGGCGCCGTGACCGCCGCTTCGGCGGCGTGCCGCCCCAGACGAACGGAGACATGTCATGACGACCGGCACCACCGGGACGGCCGACGGAGCCTCCATGCTCGGCCCGGACGCACAGTTCCGCGCCTTCTTCGACGACCCGCGCTGGGCGCTGGGGATCATCCGCGCCACCGTGCTGGAGGCCGCGCACCCGCAGGTCGGCGCCGCCCTGGCCGAGAACTCCACCTTCGTCGCGCACCCCTGGCGTCGGCTGCGCAACACCTTCCTCAGCATGCGGCGCATGTTCGACGCCGATCCGGCGGTGCGGGAACGGGAGACCGCCCGGCTCAACAGGCTGCACGCCCGCATGAGCGGCTCCGACGCCCGCGGCCGCGCCTACGACGCCATGGACCGTCCGACCCGCGCCTGGGTGGTGGCCACCCTCTTCGAGAGCGCCGTCACCATGTGCCGGCTGAGCGGCCAGCCGCTCGACCAGGCCACCATGGAGCGCATGTACGCCGAGTACCGCGCCTTCCTCGCCGCGCTCGACGGCGACGCCCGGGAACTCCCCGAGAGCCTGAACGACTTCTGGCCGTACTTCGACCGGGTCGTCGAGGAGGAACTGGAGGACACCGAGGCGGCCCGCGTCATCCTCTTCCGGCTCTTCGACCACCTGCCCGCCCCGGCGCTGCTCCAGGGTGCCCCGACGCTGTGGGCGGCCGGCCGGGCCGTCGTCGGCCCGCTCATCGGCGCGATCACCGTCGCCTCGCTCCCCGACGCCTACCGGCGCAAGGCCGGCCTGCCCGAGACGCCCGGGGCCCCGACCCTCATGCAGGGCGCCTACCTCGCCGCCGGGCTCACCCGCTTCCTGCCCGAGGGCTGGATCGACGCCGGGACCATCATCGAGATCCTCTCCCTCTCGCC
>NZ_JACADT010000067.1:0-12506 GCF_013421635.1 Streptomyces sp. UH6
CGCCAGCGCGTCCAGCGTCTCGTGGAGGCCGCGCGGGCCGAAGTCGAGCACGTGGTTGTTCGCGAGGGCGCAGACGTCGGGCCGGGCCGCGGCCAAGCACGGCAGGTTGGCCGGGCTCATCCGGTAGTGGACGCCCTTGCCGGGCGCGAAGTCCCCGTCACCGGTGACGGAGGTCTCCAGGTTGATCAGCCGCACGTCCGGCGCGGCGCCGTCCAGGACCGGCAGCGCCTCGCCCCACGGCCAGGAGAAGCCCACCGGCCGGGGAATCTGCCCGTTCGCCGCCTCCGCCAGGTCGACGTAGGCACGGGCGTCGCGGATGTAGGCCTCCCGCAGCGCCGGGTCGCCGGGGTGCGGGAGGATCTGGTCGACGCCCCGGCCGAGCATCACGTCCCCGCCGAGGAACAGGGTGACCACGTCCTCGTGCACCCTTCCACGCTAGAGCCGTCCGCGGGCGCCGCGCAAAGGCCCATCATGCCGCGAGCGGCGCGCGGCGGTGACCCGTCCTGGGCTTCGCCGTTGCCGCACCGGCTTCGCGGCTGCAGTGTCCTCCGGTCAGGGCGACAGGTCCAGGTCCGCGTACAGCAGGTCGTGGTCCGAGTGGGGCGTCGGCCGCACCCGCTGCCCGAGCGCGGTGACGCCCCGCAGGAAGACGTAGTCGAACCTGCGCAGCCAGTCCGTCGTCGGCGGGCAGCCGGCGCCCGAGGACGGACGGCAGCGGGCGTCCGCGTCGGCGGCCACGGCCCACACGGGAGCCAGCTCGGGGGCGTCGGGAACGGCGTTGAGGTCGCCGAGCACGATGGCGCGGTCGTGCCGGGCGATCTCCCTGGCGAGGACGTCGGCCTGGTCCGCGCGGACCGTCTCCTGGCGCCGTTGGGCGAGGTGGGTGGTGATCACCCGCACGGACCGGCCGCCCACCGTCGTGGTGACCGCCAGGTACCCGCGGTCCTCCGATCCGCCGTCGGGATACTCCGTGACCACACGGTCCGTCATCGGCGCCGCCGACAGGACCGCCTGGCCGAAGCCTCCCGGAGCCCACGGCGCTCCCCCGCAGCGCCCCCGGTGGTGGAGAACCGGCCCGTACGCGACGTGGTAGACGAGCCCGTAGTAGCGCCGCAGGTAGTCGCGGATCCTCTCGACGTCCCGCACGCACGCCTCCTGAAGCCCGACGACCTGCGGGGCGTAGGTGGCGATCTCCCTCGCCCGGTCGATGTCCCTCGCGCCGCAGGGGTTGCAGAGGTTCCACGTCATGACCCGGTTCGGCACGACGCCCCGGGCGGCGCCGGCGGGCAGGGACCGGACGAAGACGTCGCCTCCGGGCACGGCGGGGCCGACCAGCAGCATGCAGACGGCGATCAGCACGCCCGCGAGCAGCCACCTGTGTCTTCCGGCCACGTCGGCCTCCTCCCTCTCGCAGGAGGACGATGTCACACGCGCCGAGGACGACGGGACCGATGGCCGGATCGGCCGCCGCACGCGGCTCACCGGGCCGCCAGACGCGCCTCACCGGCCCTGCCCGCCGACGCCCTCGGTCAGAACCGGCTGGCGCCGCCCTCGCGTCAGAACTGGCTGGCGCCGCCGTCGCGTCAGAACTGGCTGGCGCCGCCGTCGACGTAGAGCTCCGATCCGGTCATGAAGCTGCTGCGGTCGGAGGCGAGGAAGGTGACCACGCCGGCGGTCTCCTCGGGCCGGGCGAGGCGCCGCATGGGCACGGTCGCGGCCATGGCCGCGCGCTCCTCCTCCCCGTGACCCGTCACCCCGAGCAGGCCGGGGGTCTCGGTGGGCCCGGGGGCGACGGTGTTGACGCGGATGCCCCGGCCGGTCAGCTCCGCGGCGAAGGTGCGGCCGAGGGAACGGACCGCGGCCTTGGTGGCGGCGTAGACACTCATCGCCGGCGACGCCTTGACCGCCACGTTGGAGCCGCAGAGGATCACCGACGAGCCGTCCCTCAGCAGCGGCAGCGCCTTCTGGACGGCGAACACGATGCCGCCGACGTTGGTGTTGAAGGTGTCCGTGAAGTGCTCCCAGGTGATCTCGCCCAGGGGAGCCACTTCGGCGATGCCCGCGTTGGCGAACAGGACGTCGAGGCCCCGGCCGCTCTCCTCGACGGCCGCCACGACCCGGTCGAGGTCCGCGAGGTCGGTGACGTCGGCCCGGATCCCGGTCGCCCGGTCCGCGCCGATCCCGGCCACCACCTCGTCCAGCTTCTCCTTGCGCCGCCCGGTCACGAAGACGTACGCCCCCTCGGCCGCGAGCGCACGGGCTGACGCGAGGCCGATGCCGGAGGTGGCGCCGGTGACGAGAGCGGTCTTGCCGTCGAGCTGTCCCATGGTGCGACTCCTTTTTGAACCGTTCGGTTGCACGTCACCGTAGCAGCATTCTGTACCGATCGGTTGCACGCGGGCCGCATTTTTGTACCGGAAGGTAGGGTGGGGCGCATGAGCAGCACCGCTTCCTACCGCGGCCGGGGACGCCCGCGGAATTTCGTGGAGGACGAGGCCCTCGACCGGGCGATCCGTGTCTTCTGGGAGCACGGTTACGAAGGCGCCTCCCTGACCGACCTCACCGCGGCCATGGGCATCAACAAGCCCAGCCTGTACATCGTGTTCGGCAGCAAGGAGGAGCTGTTCAAGCGGGCCGTCGCCCGCTACCGGGAGACCTATGTGGGGTACGCGGCGGGCACGTTGGAGGAGCCGACCGCGTACGGGGCGATCGAGCGCTACCTGCGCGCCGCGGTCGACGCCCTGACCGACGGCGGTCACCCTCCGGGCTGCCTGACCATCCAGGGCGGTCTGTCCTGCGCGCCGGCGAACAGCGGGATCTCCACGTTCCTGGCCGACCAGCGGACGGCCTTCGAGGGCAAGCTCGCACGGCGGCTGGCCCGGGCGGAGAAGGAGGGGGACCTCGCGCCCGGCACCGACACCGCGGCCTTGGCGCGCTTCGTCACGACCTTGGGCCAGGGGCTCGCCGTCCACGCCGCCGCCGGAGCGGGACGCGAGGACCTTCAGGCCGCGGTGGACGTAGCGCTGCGGGCGATCGCCTCCTACCTGCCCCCGGGACACGCCGCCGCCCCGGCGGCGCCCACCACCGGGGCGTGACCGCGGGGGCCGGTCAGCCGCCCCGGAGGCCCCACGCGTCGAGGCCACCGTAGACATGGGCTTCCAGGCATCCCGGGGCGTCCAGGGCGACGGCCTCGCCTCGGTAGAGGGCGATGAGCGAGTCCTCGCCCCGCCACCAGGTGTCGGTCATGCCCCGCACCTCGGGCACCGGCTCGTACCCGTCGAGGTCCAGGGAGTCGACGGCCTCGCCGGTGACCCTCGTGACGGTTCCGGCCCGGCGTCCCGCGTGGTCGGCCAGCGCCAACGACTCCACCCAGCCTTCGGTACTGCCGTGCAGCGGCGCCCAGCGGTGGCCGTGGATCCCGAACTCGCCACCGGGGCCGATCATGAACCCGTAGGCCATGGACACCCGGCAGTCCCCGGCCGGAATCCACCAGCCATCGGTGGCCGTGCCCTCGGGAACGTCCGCGCCCAGGACGCGCGGGCCGCTCTCGTAGAACGGCGCCGGCGGCAGCGCGAGACCGCCCCAGAGGTCCTGGAAGGCCACCGCGCGATCGACCTCCGCGGCCGGGACACCGTGTTCGAGCCACGCCTCGCGGTGCCGCCCGAGGTCCTCCCGGGCGACACGGACGCCGTGCGACGCGACGTACACCTGCGCCCTGCGCGTCAGACCGGCCGGCACGACCGGGATGTGCGGTACGGGAGCGACAGCCGTCATGGTGCCGGAGCTTACCGGCGGGGCCTGCCGAGGCGAGGGCGGGCCGTCCCGCTCCGGCCCCGGGCACGCGAGGGTCTCCGGGGCCGGAACCACCCACATGACCTCATCTCTGAGGCGTTCAGCGGCCGATGCCGTCCAGTTCGGTCAAGTCCGCCTGGGAGAGGGCGAGTTCCGCGCCGGCGATGTTGTCGCGCAGGTGTGCCGTCGATGACGTGCCCGGGATGAGCAGGATGTTCGGTGACCGTTGCAGAAGCCAGGCCAGCGCGACGGACATCGGCGTCGTCCCCCTCCGGGCGGCGACCGCCGAGAGCGCCGAGGACTGAAGCGGGGTGAAGCCCCCGAGGGGGAAGAAGGGCACGTACGCGACGCCGTCGGTGGCGAGCCGGTCGATGAGCTTGTCGTCGTGGCGGTGGGCGAGGTTGTACATGTTCTGCACGCACACGATCGGCGCGATGCCCTGCGCCTCGGCGACCTGCTCCTCGGTGGCGTCGCTGACCCCGAGGTGGCGGATCAGACCCTCTTGCCGGAGCTCGACGAGCGTCTCGAACGCCTCGGCGAGCGACCCGGGTCGGGGACCTTCGGCGTTGCCGAGCCGGAGGTTGACCAGGTCGAGCACGTCGAGCCCGAGCGATGCGAGGTTGTCGTGGACCTGGCGGCGCAGGTCTTCGGGCCGCCGGGCCGGAGGCCAGCCACCCTGTTCGTCGCGGGTCGCGCCCACCTTGGTGGCGATGTGCAGCGATGCGGGGTAGGGGTGCAGTGCCTCGCGGATCAACTCGTTGGTGATCCGCGGCCCGTAGGCGTCGCTGGTGTCGATGTGGGTGACACCGAGATCGACCGCTTCCCGCAGGACGGCCAGGGCCCCCTCGCGATCGGCCGGCGGCCCCATGACCCACGGGCCGGCCAGCTGCATGGCGCCGTAGCCGAACCGGGTGACGGTCAGGTCGCCCAGAGTCCAGGTGCCGCCGGGGAGGGAGAGGGAGGGTGTGCTCATCGTGCTGCCTTTCGTCCGTGCACTCGGAGGGTGGCGCCTGCCGCCTCCCTGCATCAGCATGGGAGAGCAACTTCCCTTGAGGAAGTAGGCACTTCGGAGTGCGTAACCCACCCATCGGTGAGAGGTGCGAACAGTGACGACGACGGCGGCCCAGAAGAGGGCTCGGGCCAAGGTGGAGTACGACGCGTTCCTGGCGGCATGCCCCAGCCGGCAGCTGCTCGACCGCATCGCGGACAAGTGGGTCGTTCTCGTCCTCTGCGCACTGGGCGGCGACAGCGGCGCCGGCCGGCCCGGCACGGCGGGCCCGGACGCCCCGAAGGCGATGCGCTACTCCGAGATCTCGCGTCTTCTGGCCGGGGTCAGCCAGAAGATGCTGACCCAGACACTCCGGTCGCTGGAGCGCGACGGCCTGCTCACCCGTACCGTGACGCCGACCGTCCCCGTCACCGTCTCCTACGAGCTGACCGACCTCGGCCTCTCGCTCCACCACATGACGCGCGGGCTCAGGAGCTGGGCGCAGACACACATGGCGGAGGTCCTCGCCCACCGCGAGGACCATGACGCCCGCACCTCCTGACGCGGTGGGCGCTGAGCCGTTCAGTCGAGGACCGCGGTGGCTTCGATCTCGACCAGATGGTCGGGGACGTCCAGTGCCGCGACGCCGATCAGCGTGGCCGGCGGGACCGGGGTGACTCCCAGCTTCGCGGCCGCCCGGGAGATGCCTTCCAGGAGCAGGGGCATCTTGTCGGGTGTCCAGTCGACGACGTGGACGGTCAGTTTCGCGACGTCGCCGAAGGAGCCGCCGGCCTCGGCCAGGGCGGTGCCGACGTTGAGGTAGCACTGCTCGACCTGGGCGGCGAGGTCACCTTCGCCGACCGTGCGTCCCTCGGCGTCCCAGGCGACCTGTCCGGCGACGAAGACCAGCTTCGTCCCGGATGCGATCGCCACCTGCCGGTAGACGTCGATCGCGGGCAATCCGCCGGGGTTCCTCAGGGTGATGGCCATGCTGACTGTCTCCTCGTCATGAGTGCCCCTGGGTTCGCGTGCGGGCGATCAGGGGCGCTCTCGCTCTCTTGTGGTTACTCGGGAACCGTAGGAGAGTGAGCGCTGACATGGAAGAACGCACTTTTCAGTGACTGGGGAACCTGATGGTGACCAAGCAGTTCGGGGACTCACCCGAGGAAGCGGATCTCCGGCGTGCGGATTCCCTGGCGCGGGAGATCTTCTCCGACGTCGCCAACAAGTGGGCGTTCCTGATCATCGAGACCCTCGGTGAACGCACCCTGCGCTTCAGCGAACTGCGGAACGGGATCGAGGGCATCAGCCACAAGATGCTCACCCAGAACCTGCGCATGCTGGAGCGCAACGGCCTGGTCGAGCGCACCGTGCACCCCACGGTGCCGCCCCGGGTCGAGTACACCCTCACCGAACCGGGTCAGGGCCTGCGCGCGACCGTCGACGGGATGTGCGACTGGACCCACACCTACCTCGGTCACATCGAGACCGCGCGCCGCCGTTTCGATGCCTGACGGTGAGGTGCGTTCACGGCACGCCACCGCTGCCGGGGGACCCCGGCCGACTCGAGGACGGGGGAGCTTTCGACGGACCGCCCGCCGCAGGGCGAGCCGAGTGACCGGCCGGCTGTCGACGGTGATGTCGGTGGCTCCTTCTACGCTTCCAGCCGTGAACGCGGATGATCTTTCATGGCAGGCCGGCACCTACGGCGGGCTCGCTCCCCTGAAGGTCACTCTCCTGCTGGAACACGGACACCTGGACCTGGTGATGCGGGCGGCACAGGAACGCGGCGAGTGGTTCTGTGCGGAGCGCGCTGTGCGGGAACTGTGCCGGTCGGGTGAGTTCGGGCGGGCGCTGGAGGTGATGGAGCCGTTCGTCGCGACCGGGTGGCGGGCAGCTCTGTGGGCGAAGGCGGAGATCCTGCTGCGGGCGGGCCGGATGGACGAGGCGTTGGATCCGCTGCGCCTGGACGAGGAGAGCCGCGCTTCACCGGGCGTGTGCCGTGCCGTAGCCGGGCTGCTCGCCAGGACCGGGCATGTGGACGAGGCCGTCGACCTGCTCGTGCCGCACATGGGTGAGTCGCGCACCCGGACGGTCCTGGTGGAGATCACCGAAGACAAGGGCCGTGACGGGCGGGTGCTGGAACTGCTCGCCCCGCACGCGGAAACCGCACGGCGAGCCCTCGACGAGGGCCGATGGGACGACTCCCGCTCGGACGCGCTGGAGCTCCAGGCCCAGGTGTGGGAGCGCGCGGGCCACGCCGGCGAGGCGATCCGGGTCCTCGGCGAGGTCGTCGCCCGGCGCCGCTTCCTCCCGGAGGACACCCTCACCGCCTACGCCGAACTACTGGCGCGCCATGGCCGTCTCGACGAACTGCGCGAGCCGGCCACCGGAAAGGACGCACGCGCCCTCCTGGCCGTCTACGCCGGCGCACTGCGGGACCACGGCCGGGGCCAGGAAGCCGAGAGGGTGATGCGTGAGGCCATCGCCGCCGACGACTGGGTCGGCCACCGGTCCTGGCTCTCCACGGCGTTGTTGCGCGACGGCCGGCTGGACGACGCGATCGCTGTGGCCGAGCCCGGCTTCAGCTGGTACGACTGCTCCAACCTCCTCGCCCCACTCGTCCTCTCCCTCCATGACCGGCCCGCGGAACTGCTCCGCCTCCTGGACCATCCCCTCACCGTGCCCCACCACGGCCACGAGGAGTTCCGGCACGAGTGGCGGGCCTTCGCTCTTGCCCAGCTCGGCCGCGTCGAAGAAGCGCTTGCCGTGATCGAGGCCCATCCCGATCCGTGGGCCGACCCCCGCATCGTCGGAGCAGGTCTCCTCAGCGCCGCCGGCCACCTTGCCGAAGCCGCGGCAGCACTGCGGGACCTGGGCACCGTCGAAGCGCGTCAGAACCTGTTCGAGGTCCTGGTCCGGCAAGGGCGGGCAGCCGAGGCGATCACCCTCCACCCCACCGTCGCCGAACAGCGTGCCGCCGCCCGGGCGAAGACCGCTTCCGTCCCTCTCAGGGAGGACGGGTACTCCGTGGAGCCCCCCTTCTAGTGCCGCCTCAGACATGTCCTTCCGTCGGCGTGCCGATCCGCAGCCGGTTGCCGTCAGGGTCGCGCAGCTCGATCTCACGCGCCCACGGAGCGTCCTTCACCCGTACACCGAACTCGGAGGCGAGGGACTCGACATCGCGAACGCGGAGGTAGACCAACGTGTCGGGACGGGCATCGCCCTGGTGCTCCGACAGGAACAACCGCACCCCGCCGCGGGCCACCTCGACGAACGCGGGAAGTCCCGGTGCGAAGACGTGTTCCCACTGCTTGGCGAAGCCCAGCCGCTCGTACCAGGCAACTGCCGCCGCAGCGTCCTCGACGTGAAGAATGGGAATGACTTCCTCGTCCATGTCGTCATCGTCCCAGAGCATCCATCGGCTTGCGTCGCCCTGCCGTGACGGCCGGCACGTTGTCCCGATCGGGCGGCTGGGCGACCGGAGCACGGTGCCGCCGGTGTGTCGGTGGGCGGCCGTACGCTCAGCCCGTGGATGTCGATGATCTTGAGTGGCAGTCGCGGGGCCTCGGTGGGTACCCGCCCGTACTGGTCGCCCTGTTGGTGGAGCAGGGGCACGTGGAGCTGCTGGTCCGGGCGGCTGGACGGGGAGTGTGGTCCTGCGCGAGGGCGGCCGCGCGCGAGCTGTGCGAAAGGGCGGAGTTCGAGCGGGCTCTGGACGTGCTGGAACCGTTCGTCGCGCTTGGCTGGGAGCCGGCACGCCGGGCGACCGCGGGCGTTCTGCTGAAGGCGGGACGGGTGGGGCAGGCACTGGACCGGTTCCGCCCGGACGACGTGGGGCTGGCTTCGCCGCACGTGTGCCGCGACTTCGCGGAGCTGCTGGCCAAGGCGGGGCAGGTGGACGAGGCGATCGCCGTCCTCACCCCGCATCTGGACCAGGCGTGGATGCTGTCCTTCCTGGTCGAGCTGACCGAGGGACAGAACCGGGACGAGCGGGTCCTGGAACTGCTCGCGCCGAAGGCCGAGCGGGCCCGCAGCGCCCGCGGTGAGGAACGATGGAACCTCGCGGCCAGTAATGCGCAGGAGCTGCAGGCCCACGTGCTGGAACGCGCGGGCCGTGTCGACGAGGCGGTCCGGGGACTCGGGGCGGACATAGCCGCCGGCCGCTTCCTGGTCGAGAACACGCTCACCGCCCATGCCGAACTCCTCCGGCGCACCGGGCGCGTGGACGAACTACGCGAACTGGGTACCGGGGAGCACGCGCACGTCGGCCTGCCGTACTACGCCAGGGCCCTCGAGGACCGCGGTCGGGCCGACGAGGCGGAGACCCTCCTGCGACGCTTCGTCGCGGCCGACGAGGGGAACCGCTTCCGCCGGCCGTTGATCGAACTGCTGCGGCGCCAGGGCCGGATCGACGAAGCCGTCGAGGTGGGTCGCCCCGCGTTCTACGACCACGACGCCTGCCTCCTCGAAAGGGTCCTCCACCTTCTTGCCGAGGCCGGACGTTTCGATGACGCACTGGCCGTCCTCGACGAGCGCGATGCCGAGTACGTCGACGAGCACCCGTCCTGGTTCCACACGAACCGGATATGGCTGCTGGGCGAAGCGGGCCGGTACGAGGAAGCCCTCGCCTACGCCGCGGGTCTGCCGACGGACCTGTACGGGCTGACGAACAGCACCGCGTGGATCCTGGAGCGGTCGGGGCGCGTCGAAGAGGCTCTCGGTCTGCTCCGGGCAGATGACCAGGTGGAGGCATGGGAGGTGGCCGCGCTCCTCGTCAGGCACGGACGTGCGGAGGAGGCGATGGAGGGCATGCCCTCCATCGCCGAGCTCCGCGCAGCCGGTCGGTGGTCGGAACGGTCCGGACGTGGACGATGAGCCGGGGGCTCCGATCGAGCTGCCGGAGGCGGTGCACTAGACCGTCACGACGATCTTCTTCCCGGCGTGGAGGCCCTTCTCGAGGTGGTGGTGCGCTTCCACGACGTCGTCGAGGGTGAACGCCGACACGTCGACGGCGGGCCGCAGCGCCCCGCCGCGCACACCGGCGTTCAGGAAGGCCGCCATGCGCTTCACCACGACGGCGTCGAGGGTGTGCTCGAAGCTCCGGTAGCTGTGGAACGTGAGCGGCGAGCCGGTCGGGAAGGGGGTGGGGCGCGCGTCCAGGAAGCCGGCGGCGACCAGTGTGCCGCCCGGGCGGGCCGCGTGCAGGAGGTCCTGCTGGCCGGGTCCCGTGACGAGGTCGAGGACGATGTCCGCCCCGGTCCCGCCGGTGTGGTGGCGGACGGCTTCGACGACGTCCGTGCGGTCGGTGGCGACGACCTCGGCGGCGCCGGCTGCGAGCAGCTCGTCCGTCTTCGCGGCGTGCCGGGTCACGGCGATGGGCACGGCGCCGATCCGGTCGGCGATCTGTATCGCCGCCCGGCCCACGCCGCCGGACGCGGCGGTGATCAGGACGTGGTCACCGGGCCGCATCCGCGCCTTCTCGACGAGCGCGCCGTAGGCGGTGGAGTACGCGACCCAGACCGCCGCCGCCTCCGTGACGCCGAGTCCGGCCGGCCGGGCGACGACCCGGCTCGCGGGGACGGTGGTGTATTCGGCGTAAGTGCCCCGGACGCTCGCGTCCGGAACGGCCGTGAGGATGACCGGGTCACCGATCTCCGGCCCGGTGGTGTCCGGGCCCAGCGCGTCGACGACGCCGGTTCCCTCGACTCCGAGGCGAGCGTGCGGCAGGGGCACGACCGCGGGCAGGGCGCCGGAACGCATCATCCGGTCGAGCGGGTTGACGGCGAACGCCTCGATCCTGACCCGCACCTCACCGGCTGCGGGCTCGGGGACCGGCTCCTCGACGACCTGCAGGACGTCCGGCCCGCCGAACTCGTCGAACACTACGACTCGAGGCATGGTGACTCCTCAACATCCGTTGCTGATTGCCTTGTTCGCGATCGACGCTACGCAGGACCGGGTTACCTCTTGGTACCTTCGGTCCTCATGCGGAACGACGCTGCACCGGGCTTCCTCGCCGACTGCCCCACGCGCCTGGCGGTCGAGATCATCTCCGACAAGTGGACCGTGCTCGTGATCTTCGGGCTCAGTCACCGGCCCCGCAGGCACGGCGAACTCGTCGGCCTCATCGGCGGCGTCTCGCGCAAGGTCCTCACCCAGACACTGCGCAGGCTCCAGCGGTACGGTCTGGTCGAACGCGATGAACGAGCGCCACGGCGGGTCGAGTACAGCCTCACCGACCTCGGCCGGACCCTCGTCGAGCCCATCGAGGTCCTGACGAACTGGGCGAGGGACCACGGCGAGGCGGTCGTCGACTTCCAGGAGGCCGCGGACGCCGCGGACGCCGTGCGGGCCCACACGGCGGGTTGACCTCGGCCACGCGGCGACGGCCCCGCGCACCGGACGGCGTCGCCCGGTCCCGGCCCGCTGCCGCCCCGCCTTGTTGCGGCGACATGACGGGCCCGCGAAGGTGTCAGGGCTGCCCTTGACCCTCCTCGCCCGCGGATGTCAGTCTCTCGCTCATGCCGTGGACCCCGCTGACCAGCCGCCGAGTGGTTGACTTCATGTTGATCGCCACCAGCGCGTGTCGCTTCTGCTGACGGATCATCCCTCGGCCGTTCCCTTCGCCCCGCGCGCCGTCCTGCGCCGGACCGTCGTCGCGTTCGCCCCGCCGCTCCCCTCGCCCCACTCCCGGCATCCCGGCGCGTGAGCAACGCCGCTTCACCGCACCGGAGTTGGTCTGGCACGCGAGCTGTTGCCGCTGCCTCGTCCGCTGCCGCCGTGCGCCTCGACGCACCCACCGGGCGGGCGTGAAGCACCGTCCTCTCCCCCTCCGACGCCGCCGGCACCACCGAGGCGGCCACGGAGGCGGCGCGGCGGCCGGAACTCCGACACCCCCGAGGCGCCCCCCGAACCACCCATCCGCACCCGGACGGAACAGGACACCGACATGAGCTACCTGTGGTACATCCCCAACCAGATCGAGCCGGGCCACCGCGGCGACGACACCGGCAGGGACGAGGGCTGGGGGACACTCGACCACTCCACCGACCTGGCCCGCACCGCCGAGGGCCACGGCTGGGAGGGCGCGCTGCTGGGCACCGGCTGGGGCCGTCCCGACACCTTCACGCTGGGCGCCTCGTTGGCCGCCCGGACCACGACGTTCAAGCCGCTGATCGCCGTGCGGCCCGGTTACTGGCAGCCCGCGCACTTCGCGAGCTCCGCCGCCACGCTCGACCACCTGAGCGGCGGCCGCGTGCTGGTCAACATCGTCAGCGGCCTCGACAACCTGGCGGCCTACGGCGATCACACCACCGACCCGGCCAACCGCTACGAGCGCACCCGCGAGTTCGTCCACCTGGTCCGGCGCCTGTGGACGGAGGAGAACGTCACCTACCGGGGCGAGCACTTCGCCGTGGAGAACTCCTCGGTGCTGCCGCACCCCGGCGGTTACCCGGACCGGCACCCGACCCTCTACTTCGGCGGCGCCTCCGCGCCCGCCGAGCGGGTGGCCGCCGCCGAGGCGGACGTGCAGCTGTTCTGGGGCGAGCCGCTGGAGGGCCTGGCCGAACGCATCGAGCGGCTCAGGAAGCTGGAGGTGACGGTCGAACGCCGGCACAGGCCGCTGGAGTTCGGCCTGCGTATCACCACTCTCGTCCGTGACACCGCCGAGGAGGCGTGGCGCGACGCGGAGGCCAGGGTCGCCGGCATGGCCGAGAAGGCC
>NZ_JACADT010000670.1:0-3197 GCF_013421635.1 Streptomyces sp. UH6
GCCGGCGCCGGCACCCGCGCCTCCGCGCGCTCGGTGGTGGCCTGGCGGCGCGGTGAGGAGGACTGGAGGCCGGAGCCCCCGGTGGTACGGAACAACTCGTCGGCTCCGGGCAGACTCACTCGGCGTGACACCGGGCGAGCACCTCCCTGGCGAGCTGGCGGTAGGCGGCGGCGCCGACGGAGTTGGAGGCGTACGTGGTGATCGGCTCACCGGCCACGGTGGTCTCCGGGAACCGGACGGTCCGGCCGATCACCGTGTGGTACACGTGGTCGTCGAACGCCTCGACCACGCGCGCCAGCACCTCCCGGCTGTGCACCGTGCGGGAGTCGTACATCGTGGCCAGGATCCCGTCGAGCTCCAGCTCCGGGTTGAGCCGCTCCTGGACCTTCTCGATGGTCTCGGTCAGCAGCGCCACACCGCGCAGCGCGAAGAACTCGCACTCCAGCGGCACGATGACCTTGTGGGCGGCCGTCAGCGCGTTGACCGTCAGCAGACCCAGCGAGGGCTGGCAGTCGATCACGATGTAGTCGTACTCGGACATCAGCGGCTTGAGCGCCCGCTGCAGGGTCGACTCGCGGGCGACCTCGGAGACCAGCTGGACCTCGGCCGCGGAGAGGTCGATGTTGCTCGGCAGCAGGTCCATGTTGGGGACCGCCGTCTTGAGCAGCACCTCGTCCGCCGCCATGCCCCGCTCCATGAGCAGGTTGTAGACGGTGAGGTCGAGCTCCATCGGGTTCACGCCCAGGCCGACCGAGAGCGCGCCCTGCGGGTCGAAGTCGACCAGCAGCACCCGCCGGCCGTACTCGGCCAGCGCCGCGCCCAGGTTGATGGTGGACGTCGTCTTGCCGACGCCGCCCTTCTGGTTGCACATCGCGATGATCTTCGCGGGGCCGTGGTCGTTCAGCGGCCCGGGGATCGGGAAGTACGGCAGGGGACGCCCGGTCGGGCCGACGCGCTCACGACGCTGGCGGGCGGCGTCGGGCGCGAGGGTGGCCGCGTACTCGGGGTCCGGCTCGTATTCGGCGTCGGGGTCGTAGAAGTGACCTTCGGGCAGTTCGTCGTATTCGGCGAAGTGGTGGGGCGCGCCACTTGCGTCGCCGGTCATGGCGTTCACGTGATGGGCATCCATGCTCTGGTGTGCTGTCGGAGCCAGGTGGGGGTGCTGGCTCTGGTGGGCTGCGAAGGTACGGACCGCGACGGAGCCGACAGCCTCGATTCCGGCGGGTCCGGTGCCCCCCGCAGGCGTTCCTGGCTGACCACCCCCGGGAGTAAATGTCGACTCATTCACAAGTCGTCTTACCTCCTTGGTGACCAGGAAACTTCTAGACAGGTCAGCGTGGCACCATGCCGACGATGGGCGACTCTATGGCGTGTCGGCCGTTCGCAGCAACACAATCCGCCGGACCCGGCCTGCCGTGTCCCTTCCGGACGTGCGTGTTGTCAAGGGCGTACGCGCGTCGCACGGCGCGATTCACCCGGGCACACAACGACCGAAATCCGACGTCGAGTTGACGGTCCGCGGCGCTCACCGCCCGTTCAGCGGGCCGCGAAGACGCCACCGGCCGGACCTGGTCGCCCAAGGTCCGGCCGGTTTCGCGGTGTTGACAGCCGGGTTGACGGTCACGGTGACCGTCTCGTCATGTCGGGATGTCGACTCGGCCGTGTTTACGGCTCGTTCAGCCGAGCACCCTCTCCAGAGCGACGTGCTCCATGCCGTGCGCCTCGGCGACCTGCCGGTACACGACCTGGCCGTCGTGGACGTTGAGGCCCTTGGCGAGCGCCGGGTCGCGGCGCAGGGC
The DNA here is from genome assembly GCF_013421635.1 of Streptomyces sp. UH6. NCBI lineage: Bacteria > Bacillati > Actinomycetota > Actinomycetes > Kitasatosporales > Streptomycetaceae > Streptomyces > Streptomyces sp. UH6. The sequence continues at coordinate 1,800 of NZ_JACADT010000670.1, forward strand.
CTCGACCCAGCCGCGGTCGGCGAGCTGGAGGACGTACGGCAGCGTGGCGTTGGTCAGCGCGTAGGTGGAGGTGTTCGGCACCGCGCCCGGCATGTTGGCGACGCAGTAGAAGACCGAGTCGTGGACCGTGAAGGTCGGCTCGGCGTGGGTGGTGGGGCGCGAGTCCTCGAAGCAGCCGCCCTGGTCGATCGCGATGTCGACAAGGACACTTCCCGGCTTCATCCGGGAGACCAGCTCGTTGGTGACCAGCTTCGGGGCCTTGGCGCCGGGGATCAGCACGGCGCCGACGACCAGGTCGGCCTCCAGGAGGGCCTTCTCGATCTCGAAGGAGTTGGAGACGACGGCCTGCACCTTCGTGCCGAAGACCTTGTCGGCCTCGCGGAGCTTGTTGATGTTCAGGTCGAGCAGTGTGACCTGGAAGCCCATGCCGACGGCGATCTGGGTGGCGTTCCAGCCGGAGACGCCGCCGCCGAGGACGACCGCCTTGGACGGGGCGACGCCCGGGACGCCGCCCGGCAGCACGCCGCGGCCGCCATTGGCGCGCATCAGCTGGTAGGCGCCGACCTGCGGGGCCAGCCGGCCGGCGACCTCGGACATCGGGGCGAGCAGCGGCAGCGTGCGGTCGATCTCGACGGTCTCGTAGGCGATGGCGGTGGTGCCGGAGGCGACCAGCGCCTCGGTGCCCGGGCGGTCGGCGGCGAGGTGCAGGTAGGTGAAGAGGACCTGGTCCTTGCGGAGGCGGTGGTACTCCTCGGCGACGGGCTCCTTGACCTTGAGGATCATGTCGGCGGCGGCCCAGACCTCGTCGGCGGTCTCCAGGATCCGGGCGCCGGCCGCGGTGTACTCCTCGTCGGTGATGGACGAGCCGAGGCCCGCGTTCCGCTCGACGACGACCTCGTGGCCGTGGCGCACCAGTTCGTGGACGCCCGAGGGGGTGATGGCCACGCGGAACTCGTTGTTCTTGACCTCGCGGGGGATGCCGACCTTCACGTCGATCACGGTCCTTGCAGTCGGGGGCTTGAGGGCGCATACGACGGCGCGGTGACACCGGGGCATGCACGGATATACCCGGTCACTTGTGAGCACACCGGATACACGCCGGAGAACCGGCGACGCAGCCAGTCTAATGAAGGAATCCCCGCTGTCTAGCCTTGTAAAACAAGCGATATCTGCGGGATACGCCACGGAATTCTTAGGCTCAGGGAGACATGCGGTGATCGCCCGCTCCGGACCGTGACCGCTCCGGACCGTCACCGCCCCGGACCGTCACCGCCCCGGACCCTCACCGCTCCGGCCGTCACCGCCGGGGTGCCACCCCCGGAGGCGGTTCGTCGCCGAGCATCCGGCCGGCGGTCTCCCGGTGCAGGCGGGCGGCGGCCGGGTCGCCCAGGCGCTCCA
>NZ_JACADT010000671.1:0-3193 GCF_013421635.1 Streptomyces sp. UH6
GGGGGCCTCGCCAGGGCCTGGGAGGGCCTGGGCGCGCGTCCCGCGATGCCCAGGGGGTACATGGCCTTCGCCCTCGCGCTGCTGGTGGCCGTCGAGGTGCCCATCTACTGGATGGCCTACCAGCCGTTCCACGGCGTCGGCCAGGTCAGCGACTCCCTCACGGGTCTGCTGGCCGTCTCCACGGCCGTCCTGATGGTCGGCGTGCCCCACCTGGCGGCCCGCTACCTGCGGCGCCGGGCGGACACCGGATCGTTCCGCGCGGGCTGGATCCCCTCGCTGGGCCTGGTCGGGCTGTGGATCTTCCTGAGCGGTGTGCTCGGTACCGTCCGCGCGAAGTTCGTGATGCCGGAGAACGAACCCGAGCCCGCCGCCGCCGGCGCCGGCGACGGGTGGAACGACACCGGCACCACGGAGGCGGCCGGCAGCCTGATCGACCGGCTCGGCCTCGAACCGTGGACCGTGCACTGGCTCTTCATCGGCCTGCTCCTGGTCTCCGGGGGGATCGGCCTCCTGCTCGGCCTGAGCAGGGAGCACCCCTTCCTCGACGCCTACCGCAGCGGCCTGGAGAAGCGCGACAAGCTGCTGGGCAGGCGGCAGGAGAGCGTGATCGAGTACGAGCGCTGCCGGGCGACGGCGGACACCGCCGAGGCCCGCAAGGAGGACCGCAGGGCCGCCACCGAGGACCTGGTGCGCGCGGCCCGCGAACTCCACGAGGCGGCCGCGCACGCCTACCTCGACGGCGTCCTCCTGGAGTCGAAGGAGCCGGCCGTCACCGAGGCGGCCATGCGGCTGTCCGCCCAGTGGCCCCTGCTGCCGATGACCAGGAGCTGACCGGCCGGCCCGTGGAACGCCGATGGCCCGGTCCCCCGCGCACGCGGGGGACCGGGCCATCGGCCTTCACGCCTCGTCGGAGCCGTCGGAGCCGTCGGTGCCGTCGGAACTGTCGGAACCGTCGGAGACCGAGATGACCGCGCGCAGCCGCGACAGCATGCGGTTGACCTCCCGGACGTCGGCCGTGCGGCCCAGGCGGTAGCGGGCCTCGGCGCCCCGGGCCCCCGCGAACGGCTCGCCCCGGTCGCCGAAGAACTGCACGGCCTCCCGGGGACGGCAGCGCTTGGAGACCCAGCGCAGCCCCTGCGCCGAGGAGCAGTGCTCCCGGATCACCTGGACCCAGTAACGGGTCTTGTCGTACTCCCGGTGCTCGCAGTCGACCAGCCACTCGTCCTGCCACACCGTGGCCAGCCCCTCCGCCGTGGTGAGGTCCACCAGCCGCACGTCCGCGGTGGTGCGCACCGCGGTGAGCAGGTACCGGGACGCCTGCGCCCACGGGATCCGCCGGACGGCCCCGGGTCCGTCGAACTCCACGGACCGCAGGAAGACCTCGGCCAGCGCGGTCAGCGGCTCCAGCGCGGCGTACAGGTAGGGGTACGGGTCCCGCTCCGTCGCGTCGAAGCGGTTGCCCTTGAAGTAGAGGTGGGCGGGGTTGGGGTTGAACTCGACCGGGCCGTACTCCTCGGAGTGGCATCGCCAGACGAGGGTTCCGGCCGGGAGCACGGTGAGCACCGGCTCCATCTTCACGCCCTCGGGCGGGACCTGGAGGGCCATCAGCCGGCCTCCACCAGCTCGAGCGCCGCCACTTCGATCTCCTCGTCCGGCAGGACGCCCAGCAGGTCCGCCGGCACCCCCTGCAGCCAGGTGTTCCTGCCCAGCCACCAGTCGGCGGCACCCCAGGGGTCCAGGTCCGCGCGGAGCAGCCGGTTGACGCGCAGGACGACGGGGACCGGCTCCAGCGTGCCCGGCCGGAACTGGAACCGCGGACAGCGCGGCGGGGAGTCCGGTCGTGACCGTGGAGGCCGGAGCCGGATCAGCGCGGGATCCGGGCCGTGTCCGGCGAGGAACTCGTCGTGCTCCCGCTCGGTCAGCGCGGGGGCCGCCAGCAGCTGGTCCCGGGACCGCGCCAGCAGCTCCTCCGGGCCGAGACCCGCGGGCTCCTCCGCCACCCCCTTTGCCGCTCCGGCCGCGGGTCCGCCGCGCGGGCCGGCCGACAGCCCCGCGGACAGCCCCGTCAGGAGCGACGTCAGGGCCTCGGCGGACGGCACGGAGGGGGCGCCGGTTCCGGTCACCGCGTACCGGTGACCCGTCAGGACGTCGGACAACGGGCTGTCCTCGGGCAGGACGGCCAGCGCCCTGCGCAGCCGCCGGACGGCCGAGCCGGCCGGCCGTCCCTCCGTCACCGCGTCCCTCACCTCGCCCAGGGCGGCGACCACCTCCTCCCGCTCGTCCGCGGAGACGCCGTCGTCCGCGAGACAGGTCACCAGCGCCTCCTGATGGGTCACCAGGAAGCCGATCAGTTCCTCGGAGTTCACTGCCGCACACCTCCCGAAGGGTTGCCGTGGTGGACGAACGCCGCCCAGACGTCGCTCTCGTCGAAGCTCCGGTCCCAGAAGCGCCGGGGGAACCCCTCCAGCGCCGGCACCGGGGGCCGGTCGCCCGGCGCGGCGACCATCCAGCGCTGGGCGGCGCGCAGGGCGTCGGGCGGGGCGACGCCCGCCGCGATCCGGTCGTGCAGGACCAGCGTCAGGACCACGGAGTCGATGTCGTCCACGCCCCACCGGGTGCCGACGGCATCGGAGGCCAGCCGGTGCACCAGCACGGAGGTGACGGTCAGGGCCTCGTCGTGGTCGCGGGTGGTCAGGTCGGTCTCGCAGGCCGAACACACCACCACCGGGCCGCGCGAGCGGTACGCCTCGCCGTCGTGCGGGGTCTCCAGGAGGGCGGTGAGCGTGAGGTGTTCCTCACCCGGCTCCCCGTCCTCCCGCCCCGGACCGGCCAGCACCAGGGCGGACGTCGTCGGGTCGGGGCCCGCGACACCGTGGCAGGAGAGCTGGACCAGCGACGCGGGGGCCGCGGCGCGGCCTCCGAGCAGCGAGAGGACGACCTCCGGCGTGGCGGGCGAGCCCTCGTTCTCGTACGTCTCGGCCTGCGGGTAGCAGTGCTCGTGCAGGAGCTGGCTCTCCTTCTCCGCCCAGGCCAGCTGGCCGTACTCGTCCCCGTGGAAGACCAGCGCCGGGCGCTGCCGCGGCTCCAGGCGGCTGCGGGCGGAGGCCCGGAGGAACTCCTGACCGGACGCCGCGTGCGAGACGACCGCGACGTCGAAGACCCGGACCTCCGGCGGCGCGCCCGGCAGGGCCGG
>NZ_JACADT010000672.1:0-3183 GCF_013421635.1 Streptomyces sp. UH6
GGACGGCCCAGACGTCGGCCCGGCGCGGGGCGGGCGGCAGTTCGGCCCAGCGGGTGCGGTGCAGGCTCTCGTGCCGGTCGGACACCGCGAGCAGCCGTGCCGGGACGTCGAGCAGGGACCGGCGGCTGACCTTGCCGGACCCGGTGCGCGGAATCTCCCGCACCTGGTACAGCTCGTGGGGCACCTTGTAGTACGACAACCGGTGCCGGCACGCCTGGTACAGGGCGGCGGGGTCCACGCCCTCGGGCCCGGGGACCACGAAGGCGACCGGGACCTCGCCGAGGACGGGATGCGGTCGTCCGGTGACCCCGGCGTCGGCCACGTCGGGCCGGCCCAGCAGGACGTCCTCGACCTCCGTGGGATGGATGTTCTCGCCGCCGCGGATGATCAGTTCCTTGAGGCGGCCGGTGATGGTGACGTGGCCGGAGGGGGCGCGGCGCGCCAGGTCCCCGGTGCGGTACCACCCGTCGACCAGGACCTCGGCCGTGGCGTCGGGGCGGTTGTGGTAGCCGGCCATGACGTTGGGGCCCTTGACCCAGATCTCGCCCTCCTCCCCGGGTGCCGTGTCCTGCCCGTCGGCGGGGTCGACGAGGCGGACCTCGAGGCCGGGGACGGGCAGTCCGCAGGAGCCCTCCACGCGCGGGCCGTCGACCGTGCTCATGGTGACGGCACCGCACGCCTCGGTGCTTCCGTAGAGGTTGAGGAGGGGGACTCCGTAGGCGGTCTCGAAGGCGCTCTGGAGACTGGACGTGGTGACCGCGCCGGCCACCAGGCAGGTGCGCAGGGACGGGGTCCGGAACCCCTGTCCGTCCGCCGCGGCGACGAGGTGGTGGTACAGCGCCGGGACGCCGGCCAGGAAGGTGGCGGACTCCTGCTGGACGGCGTGGGCGATGTCCTCGGCGGCCAGGCCGTCGAGGATCCGCGCCGTGGCCCCGACGGCGGTCACCCCGACGACGCACGCGATGTGGGAGAAGCTGTGGAACAGCGGCAGCGGCCACACGACGCGGTCGTCGGTGGACAGCCCGGCGACGGGCGCGTAGGAGGCGGCGACCGCCCAGAGGCCGTTGCGCTGGGTGGACAGGACGCCCTTGGGGCGACCGGTGGTGCCTGAGGTGTAGAGCTGCCAGGTGATGTCGTCCAGGCCGAGGCTGTCGGGGGCGGGTACGGACGGTTCCGTGGTGGCGAGCGTCTCGAAGCAGTGGGTGCCGGACGCGGCGGGCTCCGGGGGGAGGACGTCGGGGACGACCACGAGCAGCGGGTCCGCCCCGGCCGCCGCGCGGCGCACCTGCGGGAGGTGGGCGGCGTCCGTCACGACGGCCCGCGCGCCGCTGTCGGCGAGGATGTGCGCGAGTTCGTCGTCCGAGGACCGGGGGTTGACGGGCACGCCGACGGCGGCGGCGCGGATGGCGGCGAGATAGCTCTCGACGGTCTCGACACGGTTGCCGAGGAAGATCACCAGCCGGTCCCCGGGGGAGAGCCCGAGGGATGCCAGGTGGCCGGCGAGCCGGGCGGTGCGCCGCTCCAGGGCCGCGTAGGTGAGTGACCGGCGTGCGTCACGGAAGGCCGTCTTGCCGGCGTGCCGTTCGGCGTGCCCCTTGAGGATGTCGGGGAATGGGCGGATCAGCTCGGCACGCAGCATGTCACCATGTCCGTCTCTCGAGTCGGCCTCTCGGCCTCTCGGCGGCACCCACCGTCCGGCAGGGCCCCGGCCGGGAGTGTTTTTCCGTCAGTGTGCACAGACCGGGTCGGCCCCGCCGAACCCCTGCCACCCCCTGTTCCGGTCGTCCGCCGTCCGTCGTCACGGGGCCGGGATCACGTCGATCCTCACGTCGGGCGGAAAGCCCTCCCCGGGGCCGCCGACCCTTCGGGCGAATTCGGTGAGCGCCGCCAGCTCCCTCTCGCCGAAATCGAAGCGGAGACCCCGGAGGTAATAATCCTTCAGTCTTTCGGCATCGAATTCGGCCCGCTCCGCGATCTGCTCACAGATGAGGTCGATCTCCTGGATGGAGAGGTCACGCGCCTCGATTAGACAGGAATGCACGTGGCGGACCACGTCGGGCTGCCGGGCGAGGAACTCCTTGCGGGCGGCGAACACGGCGAAGACGAAGGGGAGGCCCGTCCACTCGCGCCACATCCCGCCGAGGTCGTGGACGTGCAGGCCGAGCCGGGCCGCGTCGTGGCGGGCGGCGCGCAGGGCGGCGTCGCCGATGACGACGGCGGCCTCGGCGTCGTCGAGCATCCGGGTCAGATCGGGCGGGGCCACGTGGTACTCGGGGCGGACCCCGACCCGTTCGGCGAGCAGCAGCTGGGCGAGCCGGACCGAGGTGCGGCTGGTGGAGCCGAGGGCGACCCGGGCGCCGTCGAGGTCGGCGAGCGGGACCTTGCTGAAGAGCAGGCAGGACTGGACGTCCCCGTCGCTTCCGACCGCGATGTCCGAGAGGGCGACCAGGTCCTCGGCGTGCTTGAGGAACTCGAAGACGCTGATGGGGCCCATGTCCAGGCGTCCCTCGGCGAGGGCCGTGTTGAGGATGTCGGGGCTGGCCTCGGTCAGGTCCACGTCGGAGAGGGCGCCCGACTTGGCCAGTCCCCACAGCAGGGGGACGCAGTTGAGGAAGGAGATGTGTCCCACCCGGGGCCGCACGGGTTCGCTGCCGTCCTGCGGCCCGGTGGCCCCGACGAATTCACGGGACCAGTCGGTTCGCGGCGCCGCGCGGGGACGGAACGGTTCGCGTCTGCCGTCGATGTCGATCGTCGATTTCAAAGAGGTGCCCACGCTTTCCGGTGTCGGTCTTCCTCGGACAGCGGCTTCGGCCGGCACCGCTTTCCGACCGCTGATTCCGGCACACATTTCCGGTAGCCGCCACGAGCTGTGAGTGCGGCAACCGTACATCCGGCCCACGGGACCCCCGCCGGGCAATGGACGGCATCAAGTGGCCTGGCAGCAAACGGCCAATTCCTCTAGGGGTTTGCACCCCTATGCGGAAAACCCCCGGCCGATTCGTTAAGGGTTGCCCGGCTTTCCGGCCGCTTCTAGCCTCGCTCGAGGAATCGCCTGGCATTCCTCAGTCCATCCTGGCGAATGATTGGAGAACCATGTCAGCTCCCACGGAGGTGATGAACCCCGCCGGTGCGGTCTTCCGCCTGGACAGCGCCGAGCACGACGCGCTGGCCGAGCTGGCCGCC
>NZ_JACADT010000673.1:0-3175 GCF_013421635.1 Streptomyces sp. UH6
CCGGCGAGGTGCCGGTCGTAGAAGCCGGTGTCCATCCGTCCGGTGACGAACTCCTCGTGGCGCAGCGAGTTCACCAGCAGGCCCCGGTTGGTGACCGGCCCGTGCACGGCGGCCCGCTCCAGCGCTCCGGCCAGTTTGCGGACCGCCTCGGCCCGGGTCGGGGCGTGTGCGACGACCTTGGCGAGCATCGGGTCGTAGTGGACGCCGATCCGGTCGCCGTCGGCGAATCCGGCGTCCACCCGGACCCCCGCCGTCTCCGGGAAGGCGAACCGGTGCAGGAGGCCGGTCTGCGGGGCCCAGCCGTGCGCCGGGTCCTCCGCGTAGAGGCGGGCCTCCACCGCGTGCCCGCGCGGGGCGGGCGGCTCGGGATCGAGCGCGCCGCCCTCGGCGATCCGCAGCTGGAGCGCGACCAGGTCGATGCCGTACACCGCCTCGGTGACGGGGTGTTCGACCTGGAGGCGGGTGTTCATCTCCAGGAAGTGCGCCCGGCCGTCGGCGACCAGGAACTCCACCGTGCCCGCGCCCACGTAGTCCACCGCGCGGGCGGCCCGCACCGCCTGCCGGTGCAGGTCCTCGACGAGTCCGGGCGGCAGGCCGGGCGCCGGGGCCTCCTCGACGACCTTCTGGTGGCGGCGCTGCAGCGAGCAGTCGCGGGTCCCCAGCGCCCACACCGTGCCGTGCGTGTCGGCCAGCACCTGCACCTCGACGTGGCGTCCGCCCTCCACGTAGGGCTCGACGAACACCTCGCCGTCGCCGAAGGCGCTCAGCGCCTCGGCCCGCGCCGCGGTCAGCTCGGCCTCCAGGTCCTCCAGCCGGCGCACCACGCGCATGCCGCGACCGCCGCCGCCGGCCGCCGCCTTCACCAGCACCGGCAGGTCCGCCCCGGTGACCTCGCGCAGGGGCTCCAGCCCCATCAGCTCCTTGGCCCGGGTCTTGGAGGCCATCGCCTCGATCGCCTCCGGGGGCGGGCCGATCCACACCAGCCCGGCGTCCAGCACCTGGCGGGCGAAGTCCGGGTTCTCGGAGAGGAAGCCGTATCCGGGGTGCACCGCGTCCGCGCCCGCCGCCAGGGCGGCCTTCACGATCAGGTCGCCGCGCAGGTAGGTGTCGGCGGGCGGTGCGCCCGGCAGCCGGACCGCCTCGTCGGCCGTGCGGGTGTGCAGGGCCCGCTCGTCGGGGTCCGAGTGGACGGCGACGGTGCGCACGCCCAGCTCCGCGCAGGTGCGCAGGACCCGGCAGGCGATCTCGCCCCGGTTGGCGACAAGTACCTTGGAGATCACAGAAGTTCCCTCACATCCGGAAGACGCCGAAGCCGCCGCGCACGCCCTCGAAGGGGGCCGTGTGGATCGCGGACAGGCAGATGCCCAGCACGGTCCGGGTGTCGCGCGGGTCGATCACCCCGTCGTCGTAGAGCCGCCCGGACAGGAACATCGGCAGCGACTCGGCTTCGATCTGCTGCTCCACCATGGCGCGCAGCGCCTTGTCGCCCTCCTCGTCGTAGGGCTGCCCCTTCGCCGCCGCGGACTGCCGCATGACGATGGAGAGCACCCCGGCCAGCTGCTGGGGGCCCATGACGGCGGACTTGGCGCTCGGCCAGGCGAACAGGAAGCGGGGGTCGTAGGCCCGCCCGCACATGCCGTAGTGGCCGGCCCCGTAGGAGGCGCCCATCAGCACCGACAGGTGCGGCACCTTCGAGTTCGACACCGCGTTGATCATCATCGCGCCGTGCTTGATGATGCCGCCCTGCTCGTACTCCTTGCCGACCATGTAGCCGGTGGTGTTGTGCAGGAACAGCAGCGGGATGTCGCGCTGGTTGGCGAGCTGGATGAACTGGGCGGCCTTCTGCGACTCCGCGCCGAACAGCACGCCCTGCGCGTTGGCCAGGATGCCGACCGGGTAGCCGTGCAGGGTGGCCCAGCCGGTGGTGAGGCTGGTGCCGTACCGCGGCTTGAACTCGTCGAAGTCCGAGCCGTCGACGATCCGGGCGATCACCTCGCGCGGGTCGAACAGCGTCCTGAGGTCCTCCGGGACGATGCCCAGCAGTTCCTCCGGGTCGTACCGGGGCGGCCGCACGACGGCGGTGTCCGGGTCCGGGTGGGCCTTGCGGTGGTTGAGGCGGGCCACCACCCGCCGGGCCTGCCGGATCGCGTCCAGCTCGTCCACCGCGAAGTAGTCGGCGAGCCCGGAGACCCGCGCGTGCATCTCCGCGCCGCCCAGCGACTCGTCGTCGCTCTCCTCGCCGGTGGCCATCTTCACCAGCGGCGGGCCGCCGAGGAAGACCTTCGACCGCTCCTTCACCATGATCACGTGGTCGGACATCCCGGGGATGTACGCGCCGCCCGCGGTCGAGTTGCCGAGCACCACGGCGACGGTCGGGACGCCGGCCGCCGAGAGCCGGGTCAGGTCGCGGAAGACCTGGCCGCCGGGGATGAAGATCTCCTTCTGCGAGGGCAGGTCGGCTCCGCCGGACTCCACCATGGTGACCACCGGCAGCCGGTTGGCCAGCGCGATGTCGTTCGCCCGCAGCGCCTTCCGCAGCCCCCACGGGTTGGTCGCGCCGCCGCGGACGGTGGGGTCGCTGGCGGTGATCAGGCACTCCACGCCCTCGACCACGCCGATGCCGGTGACCATGGAGGCGCCCACCGGGTACTCGCTGCCCCAGGCGGCCAGCGGCGACAGCTCCAGGAACGGGGTGTCGGGGTCGACGAGCAGCTCGATGCGCTCCCGGGCGAGCAGCTTGCCCCTCCCCCGGTGCCGGGCGACGTACTTCTCGCCGCCGCCCGCGAGCGCCTTGGCGTGTTCGGTGTCCAGCGCCGCCAGCTTCTCCAGCAGCGCGGCGCGGTGGGCCGCGTACTCGGGGCTGTCGGTGTCCAGGGCCGTGGGCAGCACGGTCACAGCAGGGCCTCCGGTATGTCCAGGCGGCGGGCGCGCAGCCATTCGCCGAGCGCCTTGGCCTGCGGGTCGAAGCGGTGCTGCGCGGCCACGCCCTCGCCGAGGATCCCCTCGACCACGAAGTTCAGCGCGCGCAGGTGGGGCAGCGGGTGACGGGTGACGGTCAGCCCCCCGGTCTCGGGCAGGAGTTCCTTGAACCGTTCGACGGTGAGGGTGTGGGCGAGCCACCGCCACGCCTCGTCGCCGCGGGCCCAGACCCCCACGTTGGCGTCACCGCCCTTGT
>NZ_JACADT010000674.1:0-3187 GCF_013421635.1 Streptomyces sp. UH6
CCAGCGTCCCGGTGACCGGGTCGAACAGATCGCCGTCGGGCAGGACGTCGCACCGCGGGGCCGCCGGCACCGGCTGCCGCCGCATGGCGAGGAGCCGGGCCGCACGGCGGGCGGAGGGGCGGGAGAACGACCAGGCCATGGCCATCTCCTCGAAGCTCCTGAGCGGCGTGACGAGGAAGGCGGCGAAGCCGTAACAGGTGATCAGCTCACCGACGGGCATGCTCCCCTCGAGTGCGAGACGCGCCCCGCGCCAGACGACGGCGGTCAGGAAGAGGCCCGGCAGCACCACCTGCACGGCGGCGATGAGCGCCCACATGCGCGCGCTGTGCACGGCGGCACCGCGCACCTCCTGGGAGGCGCGGCGGTAGCGGCGCAGGAACAGCTCCTCGCCCCCGATGCCGCGCAGCACCCGCAGGCCGGCGACGGTGTCGGAGACCAGGACGGTGGCCCGGCCCGCTCTGGCCCGCTGCACGTCGGCGCGCCGGGTCGCGTACGGCAGCAGCGGCAGCGAGGACAGCGTCATCAGCGGGCATCCGACGGCCACGATCCACGCCATCTCCGGCTGTGCGACGGCCATCGTGACCGCCACCCCGGTGACCGCGGCCAGGGCCGAGGAGAAGCGGGCCGTGGTCTCCACGAACCACCCGATCTTCTCCACGTCGTTGGTGCTGACGGTCGCCACCTCGCCCGCCGCCACCCGCCGTCCGAGCACCGTGCCGAGTTCGGCGGCCTTGCGGGAGAGCAGTTGCTGGAGACGGGTGGCGGCGGTGATCCAGTTGGTGACGGCGGCGCGTTGCAGCATCGTGTCGGCGACGGCGGCCACCGCGCCCGTCACGACGAGCCGTCCGGCGGCCGCGGCGAGCGCGCCCGCCGACCCGTCGGCCACCGCCTGGACCGCGCGCCCCACCGCCACCGGCAGCGCCGCCAGGGACGCGAGGTGCAGCAGGCCCCACAGTCCGGCGGCGAGCTGTCCGCGCCACTGACGCCTCTCCAGCCACAGGAGCAGACGCGGACCGGACCGGACGTCGGGGACGCCGGGATCGGCAGGGGGCAGTGCGCGCAGCGACATGGCATCCCGATGGGTCTCGAGGGCGGACGGGGCACGAGGGTGACGGGCCGGGCCGTGTCCACCCTGCCTCCTCGGCGTGTCCTTCCACGGCGGTCGGCAGGAAGTTGCACCGCAGCTTTGTGGGGGGTCCCTGCCCGGGCGCCGTCCCGCATTCTTGCCACGAGCCGTGGAGCGCCGCTCCTCGGCGTGTCCGCCCCCGCTGGGATGCCGTACCGACAGGAGCCCTCCGTGCACAGTGTCCACGTCCCCCTGGAGTCCGTCGTCACCACCACCGGCACCCCGCCGGCCCACGCGTCGCCGCAGACCTCGGTCGCGTTCAGCGCGGACGGGAAGAGCTACGCCACCGGCAGCTACGACGGCAGGGTCGTCGTCTGGGAGCGCGACACCCGCAGGATCCGATGGGTGCGCCACCACCAACGGCTGGTCAACACGGTCCGCTTCTCCCCGTCGGGCGAGCTGCTGGCCAGCGCCGGGGCGGACAAGGTCTGCCGGGTGTGGCGGACCGCCGACGGCGGTCTGGTCAACGTGCTCTCCCGGCAGCCCGACGACGTCAACGCGGTGGCCTGGATCGACGAGGACCGCCTGGTGACCGTGTCGCAGGACGGGACCGGCCGGGTGTGGGACATCGTGACGGGCACGCTCGCGGAGGTCACCCTCACCCATGCCGACCACTGCATGTCGGTCGACGCCGGCGGACCGGACGCGCTGGCGACCTGCGGCGAGGACGCCAGGATCCGCATCTGGTCCGGTGACGGCACGCTGGTGCGCACCCTGGACCAGAGCGGCCACGCCGAGATGTGCCGCTGGTCGCCCGACGGCGAACTGCTCGCCGCCGCCTGCGACGACGGCTACGTCCACATCCTGCGCCCGGACGGTGAGCTGGTGTCCAAGCTCGGCCCCTACGACGCGGCGGTCAAGTCGGTCGCGTGGTCCCCGGGCGGCGAGCGGGTCGCGGTCGGCGCGTACGACAGCACGGTGCGCATCTGGAACCGCGCCGACGGCCGGGAGCTGTCGCGGTGGTACGGACCGCACCTGTGGCCGCGGTCGCTCGACTGGTCGCCGGACGGCGCGGAGCTGATCGTCGGCACGATCAGCTCCGCCGCCGAGCTGCTCACGGTGCCCGAGCAGGCGCCGGACGAGACCGGTCCCACCTTCGAGGTGACGCCCACCTCGACCACGGCGGGGATCAACCACCTGGTGACGGCCGGCGCCCTGCTCGCCTCCGGCGGGGACGACGGCCGGGTGTCCTTCTGGCCGGACGCCGACGGCGCGGGCGCTCCGCTCCGGGTGCCCGTGGGCGACGGCAGCCTGGTCAACGCGGTCTCGCTCACGGCCTCGGGCGACCTGTGCGCCTACGGCACGTTCCGCGGCCGGGTCGGCGTCCTCTCCCTCGCCGACGCCGGCCGGGGCGACCGGGAGGACCGCGAGCTGACGGCCGAGGAGTTCGGGCACCCGGTCAACCGGGTCGGCTGGTCGGCCGACGGCACCCGGCTCGCGGTCGCCGACTACAGCGGCGCCCTGGGCATCCACCGCTGGGACGGCACACGCCTCACCCCGGTCCTCAGGTACCACGGGCACGACGGGTCCATCAAGGACTTCAGCTGGCTCGGCGACGACCGCCTGGTCACCGTCTCCACCGACCGGACCGCGCACCTGATCACCGCGGACGGGGAGCTGATCCGCTCCTTCACCGGCCACGGCGAACTCGTCAACTCGGGCTCGGTCACCACCATCGGCTCCACCCACGTGCTCGCCACCGCCTCCCGGGACCGCACGATCCGCCTGTACGACCTGGAGTCGGGCGCGCTGCTCGGTGTGCTCACCGGGCACGACGAGTCGGTCAAGGCCGTGGCGTGGCAGCCGGGCGGCGCGCCCGTCCTGCTCAGCGGCGGCTACGACTTCACCGCGCGGCTGTGGACCGTCGATCCCGGGACCTGGCGGGCGCGGTCGGTGGAGACGCTGGCCGGTCACACCAACGCCGTCAGCACCGTCGCCTGGCTCGGGGACACCCCGGTGACCGGCGGCTGGGACAACCGTGTGCTGCTGTGGCGGTCCGGCCCCGACGGCGGCCGGACGCCCCGCACGCCGGCCGGTGTCCCGCAGCTCACCGCGCCGCAG
>NZ_JACADT010000675.1:0-3171 GCF_013421635.1 Streptomyces sp. UH6
CGTCGCCGAGCCGTTCGCGCTGCGTTCGCAGAGCCAGTTCCGGCTGCCGCCGCCGCCCGCCCTGGACTCCGGCCGGTACGCCGCCGACCTGGCCGAGGTGCGCGCGTACGGCGCCGCCGACAGCACGGTCCGCAGCGTGGAGCAGACCGAGACCGCGCAGTTCTGGTACGGGTCGTCGTTCACCCTCTACACCGAGCCGCTGCGGGTGGCGCTCACCCGCTCCTCCGAGTCCCTGGCCGGCCAGGCCCGGCTGGTGGCGCTCTTCCACGTGGCATCGGTCGACACCCAGATCGCGACCTCCGACAGCAAGTACGCGTACACCCGTTGGCGCCCCGTGACGGCGATCCGCACCGGCGCGATCGAGCCCGACACCGCGTGGACGCCGCTGCACGTCACGCCCGCCCACCCGGACTACCCGAGCGGGCACGGCACCTACTCCGGCTCGGCGGAAGGGGTGCTGACCGCGCTCAGCGGGGCGCGGACCGCGCCCTTCGAGCTGACCAGCCCCACCGCGCCGGGTGTGACCCGCACCTACACGACCTGGCGGCAGCTGTCGGTGGAGAACGTGGACGCCCGGGTCTGGTCCGGCATCCACACGCGCAGCGCCGACGAGGCGGGGATCGCGCTGGGCAGGACGGTGGCGCGCCACGTGCTGGAGCGGCAGGGAGAGCTGCTGGCGGCACGATGACGGGCACCATGACGGGCACGACGCCGGGCACGACGAGACGGGCACGGTGACGGGTGCCTGACCCGCCGGTTTCCCCGGGCCGTCCGGACGGCCCGGGGAAACCGGCGTGTGTGCCCGGGGCCCCGCGTGCGGGTCATGCCGCGGAGGGGCGGTGGGGGTGTACCTGGCACCACCCGTCCCCGGGGGCCCCGCCCCGTGCGGCGGGCGTCGGTTGTCCGTAGCGTCGAGGTGCCGGGAAGCCGGTCCGTCGAGGCGCTGCCGGACGGAAACGCCGCCGTACAACGGGGAGTTGCGCAGATGTCCGTGAAGAAGGCAGTCGTCGCCGCCGCGCGCGGCCTCGCCCTGGGGGTGTTCTCGCTCGTCGGGTCCACCTTCCTGCTGGTGTTCCTGGTGCTGGCCGCCGCCCTGGTCCCCCTCGGTGTCGGCGCCTTCCTGCTGCCGCCCCTGCTCACCGCCGTCCGGTCCCACGCCGACCTGCGGCGGCGCCTCGCGGAACGCTGGTACGGCGTGCGGATCCCAGCCGCCTATGGGCCCGGCCCCGCCCTGCCGACCGCCACCGGGCTGCCCCGCGCGCTGCACCTGCTCCAGGACCCGGCGGTCCGCCGGGACCTGCGGTGGCTGCCGGTGGACATGACCGCCGGATACTTCGTCGCGATGCTGCCCGCCGCGCTGCTGGCCAAGGCGGTGGAGGGCCTGGCCCTGGCGGCCGGACTCTGGCAGGTCGTCGCGGACGGCGCCGACTACTGGTACTGGTTCCTCCCCGTCAGCGGGCAGGGCGACGCGATCGTCGCCGGCGTCCTCGGACTGATCGTGCTGCACCTCGCCTTCCGCCTCAACGACCGCCTGCTGAAGGCCCACTTCACCCTCACCCGGGCCGTGCTCGCGCCCTCCGGCCGGGCCGTGCTGGAACACCGCGTGGAGGAACTCGCCCGGACCCGGCACGACGCCGTGGACACCTCCGCCGCCGAACTGCGCCGCATCGAGCGCGACCTGCACGACGGGGCGCAGGCCCGGCTGGTCTCGATGGGGATGAGCCTCGGCACCGTCGAGGCCCTGCTCGACCGGGATCCCGAGCAGGCCCGGCAGCTGCTGGCGCAGGCCCGCGCCGAGTCCGTCGAGGCGCTCGCCGAACTGCGGGACCTGGTACGGGGCATCCACCCGCCGGTGCTCGCCGAACGGGGCCTCGGCGACGCGGCCCGGGCGCTCGCCCTGCGCACCCCGGTGCCGGTGGAGGCCGACGTCGACCTGCCGGGCCGGCCGGAGCCCGCCGTGGAGTCCGCCGTCTACTTCGCGCTCAGCGAGATGCTGACCAACGTGGTCAAGCACGCCGAGGCGCAACGGATCTGGCTGGAGCTCGGCCACCGCGACGGCATGCTCCGCCTGACCGTCACCGACGACGGCCGCGGCGGTGCCGACCCGGCGGCCGGCACCGGACTGGCGGGAGTCGAGCGGAGGCTGGGAGCATTCGACGGCGTCCTGGCCGTCAGCAGTCCGACCGGCGGCCCCACCGTGGTGACCCTGGAGATTCCGTGCGCGTTGTCCTCGCCGAAGACCTCTTCCTGCTGAGGGACGGCCTGGTCCGCCTGTTGGAGGCGCACGGCTTCGAGATCGCCGCCGCCGTCGACAACGGGCCTTCGCTGGAACAGGCGTTGCGGGAACTGGAGCCGGACGTCGCGGTGGTCGACGTCCGGCTGCCGCCCTCCTTCACCGACGAAGGGCTCCAGTGCGCGCTGCGGGCCCGCCGGCGCAGGCCCGGACTTCCGGTCCTGGTGCTCTCCCAGCACGTCGAGCAGCTCTACGCCCGCGAACTGCTCGCCGACGGCAGCGGCGGCGTCGGCTACCTGCTGAAGGACCGGGTGCTGGACGCCGAGCAGTTCACCGAGGCGGTCCGCCGGGTCGCCGCCGGCGGCACCGCCATGGACCCCCAGGTCATCTCGCAGCTCCTGAACCGCGGTTCGGCCGCCGACCGGCCCGTCTCCCGGCTGACCCCGCGCGAGCGGGAGGTGCTGGAGCTGATGGCCCAGGGCCGCACCAACACCGCCATCGCCGGCCGGCTGACCGTCACCGAGCGGGCCGTCGCCAAACACACCGCCAACATCTTCGCCAAGCTGGGGCTGGAGGTGTCCGACGACGACAACCGCCGGGTCCTCGCCGTCCTCGCCTACCTCGACGCGGCCTGAGCCGGGGCAGCCGGCTCCCGCTCCGGCGGCGCGGCGGGCATGCCCGGGCGCGGGGAGCGGCCCGGGCGCCACCAGTTGGCGGGACCGAGGACCGTCATGACCGCCGGCACCAGCACCCCTCGCACCAGCACCGCGTCCACCACGGCCGCCAGCGCGATCCCCACCCCGATCAGCTTCAACGTCGTGACCTGGGCCGACGCCATCGCCGCCGTCGAGATCGCCACGGCCGCCGCGGCCGACGTCAGCAGCCGCGCCGTACGGGCGATGCCGTCCACGATGGAACGCCGGTTGTCCGCGCACCGG
>NZ_JACADT010000676.1:0-3170 GCF_013421635.1 Streptomyces sp. UH6
GACGCCCTGCTGGTCGGCGGGGTCACCGCGGCGGCGGCGGTTCCGCTCGGGATGCGGGCGTGGGAGCACATCGAGGCGAAGATGGAGGCCGCCCGGCTCTCCGGGGAGCAGGTCACCGTCTGGCTGGTGGACGGCACGACCGGCGTCCACCTGGCGGTCGTCCTCGGGGTGCTGCTGGTCGCGGGCGTGCTGCTGGAGGTGCTGCCGACCTCGCGGACGGGGCGGACGCTGGGCAAGAAGGCGCTCGGCCTCCAGGTCCGCGACATCGAGGGCCACGAACCGCCGTCGTTCGGCGGCGCGTTGCTGCGGTGGGCGGTGGGGACGATTCCCACCCTGCTGGTGATCGGCGTGGTCGGGCTCTTCTGGGCGGTGGTCGACCGCCCTTGGCGGCAGGCGTGGCACGACAAGGCGGCGCACACCTTCGTCGCCGGGGACTGACGCCGAGGGGGCGCCCCGCCGTCGTGGCGGAGCGCCCCCTCGGACCGGGCGCCGTCGGCGTCAGAGGTTGCCGCGGCGCTCCTGCTCGCGCTCGATGGCCTCGAAGAGCGCCTTGAAGTTGCCCTTGCCGAAGCCCATGGAGCCGTGCCGTTCGATCATCTCGAAGAAGACCGTCGGCTTGTCCTGGACCGGCTTGGTGAAGATCTGCAGCAGGTAGCCGTCCTCGTCGCGGTCCACCAGGATCTTCAGCTCGCGCAGCGTCTCCACCGGGACCCGGGTCTCCCCGGCCCACTCGCCGAGGGTGTCGTAGTACGAGTCCGGGGTGTCGAGGAACTCCACGCCGGCCGCCCGCATGGTGCGCACGGTGCGGACGATGTCGTTGGTGTTGAGCGCGATGTGCTGCACGCCCGGGCCGCCGTAGAACTCGAGGTACTCGTCGATCTGCGACTTCTTCTTCGCGATCGCCGGCTCGTTGATGGGGAATTTCACCTTCAGCGTGCCGTCCGCGACCACCTTGGACATCAGCGCGGAGTACTCGGTGGCGATGTCGTCGCCGATGAACTCCTTCATGTTGGTGAAGCCCATGACCCGGCGGTAGAACTCGGTCCACTCGTCCATCCGGCCGAGCTCGACGTTGCCCACGCAGTGGTCGATCGCCTGGAAGGTGCGCTCCGCGGGCGGCTCCACGACCGGCGCGGCGGCCCGGTAGCCCGGCAGGTAGGGGCCCGAGTAGCCGGAGCGCTCGACCAGCGTGTGGCGGGTCTCGCCGTAGGTGGCGATGGCGGCGATCACGACGGTGCCGTGCTCGTCCTTCATCTCGTACGGCTCGGCGACCGAACGGGCCCCGTGCTCGATGGCGTAGGCGTACGCGGCGCGGGCGTCCGGGACCTCGAGGGCGAGGTCGATGACGCCGTCGCCGTGCTCGGCGACGTGGCCGGCGAGGAAGCGGCCCCAGTCGGTGGACGGCTTGATCACCGAGGTGAACACGAACCGTGCGGAGCCGTTCTCCAGGACGTAACTGGCGGTCTCCCGGGAGCCGTTCTCCGGTCCGGAGTAGGCCACCAGGCGCATGCCGAAGGCGGTCGAGTAGTAGTGGGCGGCCTGCTTGGCGTTGCCCACGGCGAAGACGACCGCGTCCATTCCCTTCACCGGGAAGGGGTCGGCCTGCCGTGCGGTGTCGGGAGCGTGGTGTGTGGTCTGCGTCATGTGGGCAGGGTCACCCCGAACCGCAAGGTGCGCAATCCATGGCTTTTTCGCTGCGCAGGTTGCACAGTCGGGGGACCGCCAGGGCGGCGGTTGTGTACAGGATGACCATCGGTGGGGGCGGTCCATGGGGATCGACAGTCTGGACGGGCGCATCATCGCGCTGCTGGCGCGGGAGCCGAGGCTGGGGGTGCTGGAGATGTCACGCCGCCTCGGCGTGGCCCGCGGGACGGTGCAGGCGCGGCTGGACCGGCTCCAGGCGCGCGGGGTGATCCGCGGGTTCGGCCCCGACGTCGACCCCGCGGCGCTGGGCTATCCGGTGACCGCGTTCGCCACGCTGCAGATCCGGCAGGGGAGCGGGGCGGCGGTCCGGGTGCACCTGGCCTCCGTCCCGGAGGTGCTGGAGCTGCACACCACCACGGGCAGCGGGGACATGCTGTGCCGGCTGGTCGCCCGGTCCAACGCCGACCTCCAGCGGGTGATCGACCTCGTCGTCGGCTTCGACGGCATCGTCCGGGCGTCCACGGCCATCGTGATGGAGAACGCGGTGCCGCTGCGCGTCATACCCCTCGTGGAACAGGCCGCGCGGCTGCCGGCCGCCCGGGAGGCCGAAGCCCTGTAGGAGCCGTGCCGCCGGGAGGGTCAGCAGGAGGGGACGTCGCCCTTGCCCGTGCGGAGGGCCTCGAGGGAGGTGACGGCGCCGCGGAGCGAGGTGACCGGGACGAGGCGCAGGCCCTCGGGGAGTTCGGTGAGCGCGTCGCGGCACTCGGCACGGGGGACGAGGAACACCGTCGCCCCGTCGCGCGCGGCGGCCCGCGTCTTCAACGCGACACCCCCCACGGTCCCCACCGCGCCCTCGGGCGAGATCGTGCCGGTCCCGGCGACCACCGTGTCGCCCGCGAGGTCCGTGCCCAGCTTCTCGACGATCCCCAGCGAGAACAGCAGTCCAGCGCTGGGCCCGCCCACGTCCGCCAGGCGCAGCGTCACCTTCACGTCCTCGGGGCTGCGCCCCAGGTATCCCAGTGCCGCCTCCGTCGCGTCGTCCTGCGACTGCCGCATCTGCTCGGCGTTGTACCGCTCGATCTCCTCGACGTCGTCCCCGCTCGGGTAGACGGCGTCGGTCGGCATGACCGCCTCGTCGGTCCGGAACCACCCGTCGACCACGTCGGCGAGGCGGACGTCGGCGTCCGGACCGGTCGCCTCGATCGTGGTCATCCGCAGCTGCCCGTCGGACGGGACCGTGCGGGCGCCCTCGACGGAGATCACCGGTTTGCCGTCCCGCTCGCCGAGGACGTTCACGGTCGTCCCCGGGCGCGCCACCGTGAACGGCAGCGGGGCGAGCGCCGCGACCGCGATCAGCGCGACGGCGGGCAGGGCGCAGAGGGCGGCGGCCTTGGGACGTGAGAGGCGAGAGAACACGGGGTCAATCTAACGGCCCCGTCCCCCCGCCCGGTGAGGCCGCCTCCCCCGGACGGCCCCCTGCCGGATGCGGGCGCCCTCCCGGCGCGGTCGACTCGGGCCATGAGCAG
>NZ_JACADT010000677.1:0-3169 GCF_013421635.1 Streptomyces sp. UH6
GCGGGAAGCCGCTGTCCACCCGGCGGCCGTCGCCGGTCTCCGCCGCGGCGAGCAGTGCCTCCATCAGGTCGAGCACGTGGTAGGCGAGCTCGGCGCTCGCCCGGTGCGGCGTCCCCGACGCGAGGGCGTGCGCCATGTCCGCGACGCCGATGCCCCGGGCGCCGCCCGTGTAGCCGCCCAGTACCGGCACCTGGTGCCAGGTGGAATCCCCGGCCCGGCGGACCCGGACGTCGCCGGTGAAACTGTTCGGGTCGGGCACCGACAGCGTGCCGTCCGTGCCGTACACCTCGATCCTGGGCAGCGTGCTGTCCCACACGTCGAAGCTCATCATGAGGGTGGTCAGCGCGCCGCCGTGGTGCTCCAGCACGCCGGTGACGTGGGTCGCCACCTCCACCGGGAACACCGTGCCCGCGCGTGGGCCGCCGCCGATCGTGCGGGTCGGGCGGGGAGCGGCGGACAGGCCGGTGACGCGGCGCACCGGTCCGAGCATCAGGACCAGCGCGGTCAGGTAGTACGGGCCCATGTCCAGCAGCGGACCGCCGCCCGGCCGGTAGTAGAACTCCGGGTCCGGGTGCCAGAGTTCGTGGCCGGGCGTGGTCATGAAGGCGGTCGCCGCGACGGGCGTGCCGATCTCGCCCCGCTCCACGCACACCCGCGCGGTCTGGATGCCGGTGCCCAGCACGGTGTCCGGCGCGCAGCCCACGCGTACGCCCGCTGCCGACGCGGCGTCGAGGATCTGGCGGGCCTCCCCGGTGGTCATGGCGAGCGGCTTCTCCCCGTACAGGTGCTTGCCCGCCCCGATGGCCGCGCGGGAGACCTCCAGGTGCGCCTCGGGCGTGGTGAGGTCCAGGACGAGGTCCACCTCGTCGCAGGCGTAGAGTTCCGGCAGGCTCACCGCGCGCACCCCGGGGAACCGCGCGGCGACGGCCTCGGCGTGTTCGGCACGGCGGGTCGCCACCCGCACGGGGCGCACGTTCGGGAGCCGTGACAGCGTCCGCAGGTACTCGCCGCTGATGTTGCCGGCGCCCACCACACCGATCCGCAACGGGCCGGTCATGTCGTCTCCTCCTGTGATCGGCGAGGGATCGTCCGGGCAGGGAGCGTACCGGGGCCGCCGGCCGGCCGGACCGCCCCGGTCACGGGGCCGCCGTACCGGTGAGGGCGGAGGCGATCGCCGGCTTCAGGTCGAGGGGGGCGGGGAGCGTCACGTCCTCCATGGCGCCCCGGCCCTCCGAGAGCCGCAGACTGACGTCGAGCACATGGAGACACAGGTCGGCGCTCAGGAAGGGCTGCTCGCCCCTGAGGGCCGCCGCCGCGAGGTCGGCCACGCCCGCGCCGACGGTGAGGTCGTGGGTGTCGGTGTAGCGGTGCCGGGCGGGCGGCGCCACGAAGGGCAGCTGCTCGGGTTCGCCGAGGTAGGCGTTGGTCTTGCCGCTGGTCCTGACGTGCCGCCGCAGCGAGACCGGGGCGGAGGCCTGCCACACGTCACCCACCGACAGCACCCCCCGGTCGCCGACGACCATGAGGGACAGGTCGGCCGGGGCCACCCAGCCGATGCTGAGCCTGCACACGGCGCCGCTCGCGAACTCCAGGAACCCCAGGGAGACGTCCGGGGCGGGCTCGCTCCCCTCCGGCCACTCCCCGCCCAGCTGGAGCGAGGTGTGCGCCGCCATGCGGACCACCGGGCCCAGCATCGCCACCAGCCAGCTGAGCTGGTAGCCCGCGTGCTCCATGACGCAGCCGTTGGCGACCTCATCCCGGTAGGGCCACGGCACCCCGCGCCGGCTCCGCCACTGGGTGTAGGGCATGAAGGCCAGGGCCCCCATGTCGAGCGAGGCGTGCACCAGGCGCGGCGTGCCGATCAGTCCGTCGCCGACGGCCCGCAGCAGCGTCTGCGCGGACCGGCTGAAGACGGTCGACGGAGCGCTCGACAGCAGGAGCCCGCGCTCCCGCGCCAGTTCGACGAGTTCCGCCGCCTCCTCGTAGGTCGACGCCAGCGGCTTCTCCGAGTAGACGTGCTTGCCGGCCAGCAGCGCCGCCCTGGTCACGCGGTAGTGCTCCGACACGGGCGTCAGGTTCACCACCACGGCGCAGCCCGGGTCGTCCAGCACCTCGTCGAAGCCGTCGAAGACGCGCCCGCCGTACTCACCGGTGAACGTCGCCGCGCGCTCCCGCACCAGGTCGAAGGCGCCCCTGACCTCGACGTGGGGGTAGTTGGGCATGGTGGCGCCGTAGAAGTCCGCGGCGTACCCGCAGCCGACGAAGACCACTCCGACGCTCTCGTGGGCCGTCTCCGGCGCACGGCCGGTCTGCTCGCTGTCGTTCGTCATGTGCCCTCCGCGGGTCCGTCGGTCGGCGTCACGTGTGATCAGTACTCCCCGTCCCGCAGCAGTCCCGCCGCGAAGCGTCCCGCTCTCGCCGCGAGCGCCATGATGGTGAGGGTGGGGTTCTGCCAGCCGCCGGACGGGAAGCAGGCGCCGTCGGCGACGAGGACGTTCGGCGCGTCCCAGCAGCGGTTGTGCGGGTCCAGGACGGAATCGGCCGGGGAGGCGCCCATGCGGGCGGTCCCCAGGTCGTGGACGTTGCCTCCCGGCGCGGTGAGCGCACCGGCGACGGAAAGGTCCTTCAGGCCGGCGACCGAGGCGGCCAGCTCGATCTCCCGTCGCATCAGGCCGTACATCCGCTCCTCGTGCGGCCCGTAGCCGCACTCGACGACCGGCACCGGAACGCCCCACCGGTCCCGCCGGTCGCCGAGCCGCACACGGTTGTCCCAGGAGGGCAGCATCTCCCCCTGGGCGTCGATGCCGCCCAGGGCGGCGCCGTTCGCGACGCGCCGCTGGAGGGACACCCACAGGGCGAAGGGGCGGACGTCGCCGCCCTGCGGCTGCGGCGGGGGCACGAGCAGGCCGCACTGGCGTCCCGTCCACGGCTGCGCGGCGTCCGGCGAACACCCGTCGAGGACGCCCGTGGAGGTGAGCAGCGGATGGTCCATCAGGCCGCGCCCCAGCCAGCCGCTGCTGTTGCCGAGCCCGTGCGGGTGGCGCGGGCCGCGCGAGTTCAGCATCAGCCGGGCGGTCTCGATGGTGCCGCCGCACAGGAGGACGACGCGGGCGCGGACCGCGTGCCGGACCCCGGTGGTGACGTCCACGTACCGCACGCCGGTCGCCCG
>NZ_JACADT010000678.1:0-3167 GCF_013421635.1 Streptomyces sp. UH6
CCGAGGGCGACGGCCACGGCGGCCGACTCGGCGCCGATGAGACCGGCGCCGACCACGGCGACGCGGGCCCCGGGGACCAGCCTCGGCCGCAGCCGCTCGGCGTCCTCCCAGACGCGCAGCACGTGCACCGCCGGGTCGTCGCCCAGCGTGCGGGGCACGCCGCCGGTGGCGAGGACGATCCGGTCGCCGGTGACCTCGGAGCCGTCGGCGAGGGCCACCCGGCCCGCGTCGGGATCGAGCGAGGCGACCCGGGCGTCCGTCCGGAACTCGACCCGCTCGTACCACTCGTCGGGCCGCAGCCGGATGTCCTTCAGGCCGCTCCTGCCGAGCAGGACGTCCTTGGACAGCGGCGGACGGTCGTAGGGCAGGTGGTCCTCGGCGGAGAGGATCACGATGTCGCCGGTGTGCCCGCCGGAGCGCAGCGCGTCGGCGAGGGAGACGGCGGCGAGGCCGCCGCCGACGATCAGGACGCGGTCCACCGTGCTCATGCGGCCGGCTCCTGCCCCGGGAACAGGTAGAGCGCGCCGTCGCGTTCCTCCACCTTGTGGCGGCGGGCCGCGAGGGTGGCCGGCATGCACTGCGGCTCGCCCGTCCTCAGGCAGAACCGCGCGCTGTGCAGCGGGCATTCGACCTCGCCGTCCTCGATCCACCCGTCGGCCAGCGAGGCCGAGCCGTGGGAGCAGGTGTCGTCGAGGGCGTAGTAGGCGCCGTCGCTGTGGAAGACGGCGATGTCGTCGTCGTGGCCGGTGGTGTCCCGGTCGACGACCAGGGCCTCGCCGTCCTCGATCCCGTCGGCGTCGGCGACCTTGATGCCGGTCTCGGTGGTGGTCATGGCCGCTCCTGCGTGCTGCGCTGCTCGGTGCGCGGCTTCTCGTGCCACGCGGGGGTGTTCATCAGGTCGCGCCAGCGGGTGTAGAAGCCGCGGGCGGCGCCGTCGGAGTAGAGACGGCCGGTGGTGCCGGGGTGGACACCGTCCTCGGTCTCCATGCCGAGCCCCATCTGGTAGTTGAGGGTCAGACCGCCGGAGACGAAGCCGTGCGCGGTGGCCTGGACCTCGGACCAGTTCTCGCCGTCGTCCTGCTCGAAGATGCCGGTGGGCCCGAAGGTGCGCAGGTTGTACAGCCGTTGCGCGTTCTTCACCTCGTCGGGCATCGATTTGTCGACGAGTGTCCAGGCCCAGACCTCCATCCGGCCCGGGCCCTTGGGGTGCCAGACCCGGATCGAGCCGTTGACCGGGAGGTAGGAGAAGTTCGGGAAGACGGTGGCGTGGCCCGTGGTCATCGGGCCCTCCACGCGCTCCTTGCCGAGCCGCTCCCGCAGCTGGTCGTAGTCGTAGTGCCGGTGCACGATCCGGTCGTCGAAACGGGACTTGGGGTGCGTCGGGAAGCCGGCGCCGTGCCCGTTCGCGTCGGTGTACTGGCGGCCCGGGGTCTGCACGATCTCCTGCTTGGGGCCCTTGCCGGTGGGCGACATGACCATCAGGGCGGAGGCGTGCGAGATGTTGACGTGGTACCAGTCGGAGGCGAACTGCTCGGCGGCGAGCTTCCAGTTGCCCTCCAGGACCCACTTGTGGACGCCGCCGACGACCTCGGTGCCCTCCGGGTCCCGGTCGAGCATGGCGTCCATGTACCAGGTCATCCGCCCGAGCGCCTCGGCCAGCGGGGGTGCCTCGGGGTTCCAGGTGGCGAAGAGCAGGCCCTTGTAGGAGTCCAGTTGGGCTACCTCGGCGAGGCCCCAGTCGCGGGACGCGAAGTCGGACGGGTAGTCGTCGCCGTTGGGGACGTTGACCAGGTTGCCCGAGGTGTCGTACGCCCAGCCGTGGTAGCTGCAGGTGAACGCCTTGGCGGAGCCGGCGTCGGCGCGGCAGACCCGCATGCCGCGGTGGCGGCACACGTTGAGGAAGGCGCGGATCCTGCGGTCCTTGCCCATGGTCACCAGGACCGGGTCCTCACCCATGTACGTGGTGAAGAAGTCGCCCGGCTTCCTGAACTGGCTCTCGTGTGCGAGGAAGAGCCAGCTCGGGGCGAAGACGCGGCGCAGTTCCTGCCGGTAGAGGCCGTCGTCGGAGAAGATCTCCCGGTCGAGCAGGCCGCGTTCGAGGTCGAAGTACTCGCTGACGTCGGCCGAGGGCGCGGGGTCGCGGGGGAGCAGGCTCACGCGTTCCTCCCTTCCTGCTTCTCGGTGCGGTGGTGGCCCCAGAGGCTGGTGCCGGCGGCGCGCACGGCGGGCCACGGGTCGGAGACGGTGATGGCGCCCGTCCCGAACTCGACCTCGAAACCGGAGGGGGTGCGGGCGTAGTACGACACCATCCGGTCGTTGGAGTGACGGCCCAGGGTCAGGGCGACGCAGTCCTTGGCGCGGGCGGCCTCGTAGGAGCGGCCGACGGTGTCCAGGTCCTCGACCTCGAGCATGAAGTGGAACAGCTCGCCGGGGTCGATGTCCTTGCGCAGCGGGCGCTCCGGGTCGATCACCAGACCGGCGAAGGCGAGGGAGTGGTGGCGCGGGTTGCAGTGCAGGAAGGCGATCCGCTTGCGGCCCAGGTCGCAGAAGTCGCTGGGCCTGAAGCCCATCAGCCCGGTGTAGAAGGCGTAGGTCTTCTCGTAGTCGTCGACGTTGAAGACGATGTGGCCCAGGCCCTGCTCGCCGGTGACGAAGCGGACGCCGGTGGGCGAGACGAAGTGGGTGACCTCCAGCCTGGCGCCGTGGAACAGCTCCACCCGGACGCCGTCGGGGTCCTCGAAGTGGATCAGGTCGACGACGTCGCGCTCGGCGAGCAGCTCGGCCGTGGCCTCCTCGAAGGCGACGCCGGCCGCCTTCAGCTCCGCACGGGCCTCGGCGAGCTCGGCGGGGCCGGGAACCTCCCAGCCCGCGTAGCCGAACTCCTCGTCGTCGGCCCGGTGCAGGGCGATGCGCCAGGCGCGGTCGTCGCCCCGCAGCCGGATGCCGTCGGCGGTGTCCGTGACACCCATCCCGAGGACGTCCTCGGCGAAGGCACGCCATTCCTCGACCTTCGCCGTGCGCAGTCCGAAGTAACCGAGTCCGCTCAGTCGCATGGCGGATCCCTTCTGCTGAGAGGTTGTACGGGCCCGGGGCGTCCGCCTCCCCGTCGGCACGCCGCGGGCCGGGACCACGGGAGCGGTCCGGGGCACGGCGGGTCCCGTCCGCCG
>NZ_JACADT010000679.1:0-3155 GCF_013421635.1 Streptomyces sp. UH6
AGCTCACGGAAGATCTCGTCGGCCTGGGTGTGTGCGTCGATGGCCTCCTCGAACCGCCGCACCTCCTGCAGGGCGTTGCCGAGGTTGTTCAGGGCCGTCCCTTCGCGGTGCCGGTCGCCGAGCTCACGGCAGATTTCCAAGTCCTGGGTGTGTACGTCGATGGCCTCCTCGAACCTGCGTACCTTCCGCAGGGCGTTGCCGAGGTTGTTCAGGGCCGTCCCTTCGCGGTGCTGGTCGCCGAGCTCACGGAAAATCTCGCCGGCCTGGGTGTGTGCGTCGATGGCCTCCTCGAACCTGCGCACCTTCCGCAGGGCGTTGCCGAGGTTGTTCAGGGCCGTCCCTTCGCCGTGCCGGTCGCCGAGCTCACGGAAAATCTCGCCGGCCTGGGTGTGTGCGTCGATGGCCTCCTCGAACCGCCGCACCTCCTGCAGCGCGTTGCCGAGGTTGTTCAGGGTCCTCCCTTCGCCGTGCCGGTCGCCGAGCTCACGGCAGATTTCCAAGTCCTGGGTGAGTGCGTCGATGGCCTCCTCGAACCTGCGCACCTCCTGCAGCGCGAGGCCGAGGTTGTTCAGGGCCGTCCCTTCCCGGTGCCGGTCGCCGAGCTCACGGAAAATCTCGTCGGCCTGGGTGTGTGCGTCGATGGCCTCCTCGAACCGCCGCACCTCCTGCAGCGCGGTGCCGAGGTTGTTCAGGGCCATGCCTTCGCCGTGCCGGTCGCCGAGCTCACGGCAGATTTCCAAGTCCTGGGTGTGTGCGTCGATGGCCTCCTCGAACCGCCGCACCTCCTGCAGGGCGTTGCCGAGGTTGTTCAGGGCCGTCCCTTCGCGGTGCCGGTCGCCGAGCTCACGGCAGATTTCGGCGGCCTGGGTGTGTGCGTCGATGGCCTCCTCGAACCGCCGCACCTCCTGCAGTGCGAGGCCGAGGTTGGTCAGGGCCATGCCTTCACCGAGCCGGTCACCAACCTCGTGGGCGGCGGTGAGTGCGTGCTGAGCCAGGGCGAGGGCGTCGGTGAAAGCGCGGCGCAGGTGCAGGTACTCGCTCAGGCTGCCGACGGCTTGGAGGGCGAACGACGAATGGGCTGCGGCGGCGAGCAGAAGGTTATTTCGTTCGGTATCCATCCAGACCAACGCCTCGGCACGACCTGTGAAGCGGGGAGACACCGTCTTTCCGGGCAAGGTCCTCAGACGGTCACCGGCCGCTCTTGAGGTGGTCTGGTAGTACTCGAGCAGGCTGGCCAGGCTCTGTCGGCGCTGTTTGTTGTCGTCCGTCTCCTGATGCTGATGATGGGCGTAGAGGCGGATCAGGTCGTGCATGTGCCAGCGGTTGCTGCCGACAGGCTGTTCTGTCAGCAGACCGGACCGGGCCAGGGCAGCCAGCAGCGGGCGGGCCGGCGCGCCGTTGTTGAGGACGGTGGCGGCCTCCGTGGAGATGTCCGGGCCCGGGTTGCAGGACAGCAGACGTAGCAGGCGGGCTTGGTCGGGGGGCAGTTTTTGGTAGGAGAGGTCGAAGGCGGCTTGGACGGCGAGGGAGTGGCCGTTGTGGTCGTCGTAGTGGAGGGCTTCCAGGCGGGTGTGTTCGGTGTTGAGGAGTTCGGCGAGGGCGGTCAGGGGTTGGCCGGGGTCGGCGGTGAGCAGGGCGGCGGCGATGACCAGGGCCAGGGGCAGGTGTCCGCAGAGGGCGGCGATCTCGGCGAGAGCGTCCGGTTCTTGTTCCGGGCGCGGGTCGTGCGGGTCGGCGAGGGTGAGGGCGTCGGCGATCAGGGCGGTCGCCTGTGCGGGAGCGAGTTCGTCCAGTTGTAGACGGCGGGCGGTGAGGGCGACCGGGTCCAGGGTGTGGCGGGAGGTGATCAGCAGGCGGTGGAGGCGGGGGCCCGGTACCAGTGGCAGTACCTGGCCGGTGCCGCCGGCGTCGTCGGCAATCACCAGTACCGGCTTACCCTGCTGGGCCCGGGCGGCCAGTTCTGCCTGGTACAGGGCCCGTTGCTCGTCATGGGTCGGGGGCAGGTCCGCCTCCGTGACGCCCAGGCCGCGCAGCAGGATGCTCAGTGCCTGTTCGGCTTCGACGCGCCGGTCGGGGTCGTAGCCGTGCAGGGAGAGGAATAGGGCACCGCCGGGGAACCAGCCTCGGTCGACCGCCTCATGGGCCGCCTGCAGGGCCAGAGCCGTCTTGCCGATCCCGGCCAGCCCCGAGACGGCAGAGACCACCACCGCCGACTCTCCCGGAGCCGAAGGGTCAAGCAGACCCAGCAGCTGCTCTGTCTGTTCTGCCCGGCCCACCAGACGCGCGCGCGGCGGCAACGTGGTGGGCGCAGGCACCGCCAATCCCGGTTGCGGGGCCTCGTAGTAGTCGCCGGCGACCTGGTAGGAGTTGCCGGCGACCTGAGAGATCCGGCCGTGTCCGGAGGCGTCTGCCTGCAGGTCCCGCTGGACGCTGGTGTCCTCGTTGCGGGTCACGGGGTACCCAGCCCGCTGGTGCCGGTGGAGTCGTCACCGCCGGTCTGCCGGATCTGGCCGCGCCCCGTCGCTTTCGCGTCCAGCTGGACGTCATCGGGAGCGGCAGTTCCCGCTCCGCCCAGCACACCGCGGTGACCGCCCACCTGCTCGACCCGCCCATGTCCGGACGCTCTCGCCCGCATACGGCGTCCACCCGGCTGTTCCTGTCGTCCGGCCCACCAGCCGACTGCCGCCAGTACCCCACCGGCCACCACGGCGGCGAACGCGGCCGCCACCCCCCACCGCGCCTCCTCGCTTTCCGGCAGCCAGCCCCACGACACCGACCGCACCACCCACAGGACCACCCCGAACGAGACCGCCGCCGCGGTCACCGCCACCAGCCAACGCACCCACCGCACCACCGCGGCCCCCCTCCTACGTCACGTTGGCAACAGACTGCCATCGCCAGGCCGGAAGAACAGCCGCAACTCAGTGGGAAGCCGCCCCGGCCGACGGTCGAACCGACATGCAAGAGCTGCAGTCTGAGGGCCCGGAACCTCCCGGTCTCTCAGACTCATCGCTCAGAGCCCGATACCGATCAGAGGTGAGTTCTTCACGCGGTCGACGTCGTCCAGGTAGCGGGCGAGGACGCGGGAGCCGTCGGCCCAGCCGCCGGCGCGGGCGATCTCCAGCGGGTCGTGTCCGGCGGCCCGGGCGGCGGTG
>NZ_JACADT010000068.1:0-12363 GCF_013421635.1 Streptomyces sp. UH6
TGTGCCGGTGGTGGTGAGTGCGCGGTGGAGGGTGGGGCCGTGGTGGAACTCGTAGGCGAGCCAGGGGATTCCGGCGTCGGCGTCGGCGTCGACGACGCGTGCGGTGCGGGGGCTGTGGATTCTTCGGGCGGCGACGGCTTCACGGCGCAGGCGTTGGCGGAAGGTGTCGTCGTAGGCGGCGAAGGTGTCGCGGACGAGTTTGACGGCGACGAGGCCGCCGGTGGCGTCGCAGGCGAGTAGCACCCGGCCCATTCCGCCCTCGCCGAGTACCGCGCGGGTCCGGTACGGCCCGACCGTCCGCGGATCCGACGGCGCCAGGTCCCACACGGACGACCTCCCACAACAGTCCGGATCGATTCGGAGGAAGAGGAACGTACTACTCGGCGGGGCCGACCATGTACAGCAACGTATAGACCCCGGTGTCCTCCATGGTGGGCTCCCCCTTCGCATCCATCGGGGCGGCAGTGAGGTCGACCGACCAGTCCTCGTTCACGTACCGGAAGAAGCCCCGGTCGTTCATGGCGTCACTGAGGCCCTTCTCGGTGAAGCCGCCGGACTCGAACTCCTCGAGCGTGGCCGTCACCGCCTCCTTGGGCAGGCCGATGACCTGCGCGCTGTGGTACTCGGCCTGAGTGGGTTCCGAGGCCGCCCTGATCTCGTATCCGAGAGGCAAGGGGATCTCCGGAGGCCACTCGTCGGGGACCTCGTCCTGCTTCTCCAGCCCTTCTTCCGTCGCTCCGGCCGCGGGGGCCGAGGAAGGGGCGGTGCTGTCGGCCTTGGCCGGGGCGTCGTCCTTCTGATCGGAACAGGCGGTCAGCAGGGCCAGGGAGACGAGGCAGGCCGCGAGCGCGGCGCTCGGACGGAACATGAGAGGCAGGTCCTTCCGTTGATGACTGTCGTGTGATGACGGTCGTGGGCGGAGCGCGGTGTCAGTTCGCGGCCTCCGCCTTCTCCAGGGACGCCGCCAGCACCGGCATTCCGCCGGGCCAGCGAATCGAGAGCACCGTCGGTGAGGAGACCGAAGCGAACTCGTCGGTACCGAACAGCTGGGCGGTCCGCCCCGCGGCGAAGGCCGGCAGGGCGTTCAGTTCCTCGTCGGCCAGATCCAGTTCGGCCGTCTCGGGCGTGGTGGCGTACAGGACGACGACATCCGATTCGAGCTGGTCCAGGTCCTCGTAGTCCAGGGTGTACACCATGCCGTTGTCGTCGGCATCCAGCTCGACCACCGAGTCCGCCAGCCGCAGGCCCAGCCCTTCGAGCACCCGGACGACCGGGCTGGCGTCGGAGTAGACGTGCACCCCGTTCTCGGGCGGATCGTTGACGACCGCCGCGAAGGACAACCCCTTGAGGCCGTGCTGCTCACCGAGTTCAGCCAGCCGGGCGTCGGACTCCGCGAGCAACTCCTCGCCCGCTGCGGGCACGCCCAGCGCCCTCGCGGTGGTGGTGACGACGCCCTCCCACGGTTCCAGTGAGGCGCCCTCGGAGCGGGCCACGACCGGTGCGATCGCGCTGAGTTGCTCGTACTGCTCCTCGGTCAGACCCGCGTAGGGAGCGAGGATGAGGTCGGGGGCGGTCGCGGCGATCTGTTCTGCGGGCAGCGTCCAACTCGCGGTGCCGGTCTTGCTGAAGAGGACGGGAGTGCCGAGACCTTCGTCCTCGTAGGCCTGCGCGACCCAGGGCAGCATGCCCTGGCCGGATGCGGAATCGTCCTCGGTGATGCCGACCGGAAACGTGCCCAGCGCGATCGCGGCCTCGGCGGCGCCCCAGCCGTAGGCGGCCACCCGTTGGGGCCTGGACCGGACGACCGTCTCACCGTAGTCGTGCTCGATCGTGACGGGAAACGCGTCGGTGTCGGCCGCGGCTTCGACCGGCTTCTCCGGCGTGGCTTCGCCGTCGTCACCGTTCGGCCAGAAGACGGCGGCGGTCACGGCGACGGCCAGGGCGACCATGGCGGCCAGCACGTGCAGGACGGTGCGCGACTTCCTCCCGGGTGTGCCGGGTGTGCCGGGCGCCTCGGCCGGGGACGGAGCGGGACCGGCGACCGGTTCCGTTTCCGTCGCTTGTGTCGCGTGTGTGGTGAAGATCTTTGTGGGGTCGAGGTCGTGTGGTCCGGGGAGGACGGTGGTGGGTTCGGGTTGGGTGTAGCGGAGGAGTTCGGTGTGTTGTTGGCGGGTGAGTGTGTGGATGGCTTGGGGCCATGGGGGTGTGGTGGGGGGTGGGGTGGTGATGGTGGTCAGGAGGGTTTGTGCGTCGGGGCGTTGGTGGGGGTCGGGGGTGAGGCAGGGTTCGATGAGGTGGCGTAGTGGGGTGGGGAGGTGGGTGAGGTCGGCGGTGGCGGTGATGACGTTGTAGCGGGTGTGTTCGCTGGTGGTGCCTTGGAAGGGGTTGCGGCCGGTGGCTGCTGTGGCGAGGAGGGTGCCGAGGGAGAAGATGTCGCTGGCGGGGGTGAGGTCGGGCAGGCCCATGGCTTGTTCGGGTGACATGAAGCCGGGGTTGCCGATGACGGTGCCGGTGCGGGTGACGGTGACGGGTTGGGTCTGGTCGGGTGTTCCGGTGGTGGGGCGGGTGGGTCTGGCGATGCCGAAGTCGATGACGACGGGTCCGGTGTCGGTGAGGAGGACGTTGGCGGTCGACAGGTCGCGGTGGATGAAGTGGGCGGTGTGGATGTCGTGGAGTGCGGTGGCGAGTCCTGCCGCGAGGTGGAGGACGGTGTCCGGCGGGAGGGTGCCGGTGGTGGTGAGTGCGCGGTGGAGGGTGGGGCCGTGGTGGAACTCGTAGGCGAGCCAGGGGATTCCGGCGTCGGCGTCGGCGTCGACGACGCGTGCGGTGCGGGAGCTGTGGATTCTTCGGGCGGCGACGGCTTCACGGCGCAGGCGTTGGCGGAAGGTGTCGTCGTAGGCGGCGAAGGTGTCACGGACGAGTTTGACGGCGACGAGGCCGCCGGTGGCGTCGCAGGCCAGTAGCACCCGGCCCATTCCGCCCTCGCCGAGTACCGCGCGGGTCCGGTACGGCCCGACCGTCCGCGGATCCGACGGCGCCAGGTCCCACACGGACGACCTCCCCCTGATGAAGGTGGTGCGACTTGTCTTCGTTCGTGACGATCGCGGCCGGTTCTTCTGTGACCGGGAGTGTGCGTCACTGTAGTGGATGATGAACAGGGCCCGTTGAGGTTCCGGCCAGCTGTCGCTCGCTCGGCACCAGGCGTGTACCGCGCCGCGACATTGTGCCGGTGGCGGCGGACACCGGCCGGAGCCCTACCCCTGCGACGTCGGCGTCACCAGCCCCAACTCGTAGGCTAGAATGACCAGTTGCACCCGGTCACGCGCGTCCAGCTTCGTCAGCAGCCTGCCCACATGGGCCTTGGCCGTGGCCACGCTGATGTGCAGCCGCGTGGCGAGCTCCGCATTGGACAGTCCGCTGCCGACCAGAGTGAGCACTTCCCGTTCGCGGACGGTGATGCCCTCGACCGGTCGCGGGGAAGGCGGTGTGGCATCGGGGCGGGCCGAGAACTCCGCGATCAGGCGGCGTGTCACGCTCGGCGCGAGGAGGGCGTCGCCCGCGGCGACGACCTCGATCGCGGTGAGGATCTGGTCCATGTCCATGTCCTTGACGAGAAAGCCGCTCGCCCCCGCGCGCAGCGCCCCGTAGACGTACTCGTCGTCGTCGAAGGTGGTGAGGATGAGAACCTTCGGTGGCGTGTCGGAGCCCGCGACGATCCGCCGGGTCGCTTCGAGGCCGTTCATGCGGGGCATTCGGATGTCCATCACCACCACGTCCGGCCCCAGCAGGTCCGCGAGCCGCACCGCTTCCTCCCCGTCCGCCGCTTCGCCCACCACCTCCAACCCGGGGCGGTCGGCGATCAGCACCCGCAGCCCGTGCCGGACGAGCGGCTGGTCATCGGTGAGGAGCACCCGGATCACGTGACGGCCACCGGCAGCGGGAGCCGTGCCGCGACGCGGAAGCCGCCCTCGGCGCGTGGTCCGGCCGTGAACTCGCCGTGCAGCAGTGCCGCCCGTTCCCGCATGCCCGTCAGCCCGTAGCCGGCCGCGCCGGGCAGACCGGACAGGCCCTTGCCTTCGTCGGTTATTTCGATGAACAGTTCGTCCTCCTGCTGGTCGACGGTCACCCGGCAGGCGGTGGCACCCGCATGGCGGACCACATTGGTGATCGCTTCCTGGACGATGCGGTACGCGGACAGATCGATCTCCGCCGGCAGCGGCCGCCGCCCCCGGCGCCACTCGACGTCGACCCGCACCCCCGCGTCCCGGGCCCGCTCCACCAGAGCGTCGAGTTCGGCGAGACCCGGTGCCGGTCCCAGTGGTGTGCCGTCCCCGGAATCCGTCTGCCGTAGCGCGCCCAGCATCCGGCGCAGACCAGCCAAGGTGTCGCGGCTGGTGTCCTCGATGGCGGCGAGGGCGTTGCGAGCCTCCGACGGTTGCGTGTCGATGACGCGCCGGCCCACCCCGGCCTGGATGGCGATGACGCCGATGCTGTGCGCGACCATGTCGTGCAACTCCCGGGCGATCCGCAGCCGTTCCGCGACGACGGCCTGCTCGGCCGCTCCGGCCTGCAGGTCGGCTGTGTGCCGACGGCGTTCGCGGATCGAGTGGCCGACCGTCCAGGCGGTGATCATCGTCAGAGCCAGGAGTGCCAGGGCGGCGAGGAACGACGAAAAGCCCTCGCGGTAGTGCACGACGCCTGCGATCTGCGTGCCGAGAGCCACCAGCGCGGCGGCGGTCGCGGTCCGGCTCGACCGGGTGGCAGCGACCCATCCGACGGTGAGATCGGTGAGGACTGCCTGCAGCGAGGCGATCTGCCAGGCCTGCGTCTGCACCGGCGGCACGATGCCCATCGCACCCTGCCCCGCCACCATCGCCGCTTCCGCCCGGAGGGTCGCAGCGAAGGAGACGGTGAGCAGCAGCGCCAGCGCGGGCAGCGGCCGACGCACCACCAGGGGCAGCAGGAGAACGGCGGCCAGCGCGGCCGGCAGCAGGCGCAAGCCGGTCAGTTCACGGCCGGTGTTCAGGACGACGACGTGGAGCAGGACGACGTAGGCGATCGCTGAGCACCAGGCCAGGCCCTCGGCGAGGAACGGCCGCGGAGCGTCCGGCGAGGCATTCATACGCCGATGATAGGCAAGCCGCCCGACCCCGGCATTGGCCCACGGGCTTACTCCCCGGGGCTACAGGGCACGTCCCGATTGCGGCCGGCGGTCCGATGCCCGGCCGGGCCCGCCCCGGCAGTGTGAACGTCGTGATCGAAGCAACCGAACTCACCAAGTGTTACGGCAGGACCACCGCCGTCGACCGGCTGTCCTTCACGGTCCGCCCGGGCGTGGTCACCGGGTTCCTGGGCCCGAACGGCGCCGGCAAGACCACCACGCTGCGCATGGTCCTCGGCCTGAACCACCCCACGGGCGGCGCCGTCACCGTCGACGGGCGGCCCTTCGCCGACCGCCCCCGCGGCCTGCGGCACGTGGGCGCCCTGCTCGACGCCCACGACGTGCACGGAGGCCGAACCGCCCACGCCCATCTGGCGGCGCTGGCAGTCGGCAACGGTCTGCCGCGCAGGCGGGCCGGGGAGGTGCTGGCGGAGGTGGGCCTGGCCGAGGCGGCCGGCCGCAGGATCGACGGCTTCTCCCTGGGGATGAAACAACGGCTCGGCATCGCCGTCACCCTGCTCGGAGATCCGCCCGTACTGCTCTACGACGAACCGCTCAACGGCCTCGATCCCGAGGGGGTGCGCTGGGCGCGCGGTCTCTTCCGGCAGTTGGCGGACGAGGGCCGCACCGTGCTCGTCTCCAGTCATCTCATGCGGGAGATGGAGCAGACCGCCGACGAGCTGATCGTCATCGGCCGCGGCAGGCTGATCGCGGCACAGGGCCTGCGCGACTTCGCGTCCCGCAGCGCACGGTCACGGGTGAGCGTCCGCATGCCCGACACGGAAGCCCTCCCCCGGCTGCTGACAGCCGAGGGCGCGACGGTCCGGCGTGAGGACGACGGGTCGTACACCGTGACCGGTCTGTCCGCGGAGCGCATCGGTGAACTCGCCTTCACCCACGGGGTGCGGCTGCACGAACTCAGCTCGCAGCGGGCCTCCCTGGAGGAGGCGTTCATGGAACTCACCCACGAGAGCGTCGAATACTCCGCAGGAGCCGCCCGATGACCGCCGTACGCGATCGGGCCCCGGCCCGCCTCCCGGCCGGGGGCGGCCGCGCCCGGTTCCGCCACCTCCTCGCCGCCGAGTGGATCAAACTCTGGTCGCTGCGCTCCACCTCCTGGGTGCTCGGTGCCGGCGCGCTGACCGTCATCGGCATCAACGCCAACTCCGCCGCGTCGAACGCGGACCGGTTGGCGCATCAGCGACTGCCGTCGGAGCCGCCGCCGGGGTTTCCCGCCCGCCCGGAGCTGTTGTTCGATCCGCTGCACACGGCGTTCGTCGATCCCGCCTGGCAGCTGCTCATGGTCATCGCCGCGACGGTGGGGGGCATCGCGGTCTTCGGCGAGTACACCAGCGGTCTGATCCGCACGACCTTCACCGCCGTGCCCGACCGGCGGGCGGTCATCACCGCCAAGGCCACCGTGGTGTCGGCGGTCATGCTGGCGCTCGGCGCGTTTGTCGCCGGCACCTCCTTCGGCGTCACCCAGACGCTGCTGAGGGAGTACGGCGGCCTGTCGCTGGGCGACCCGGGCGCACTGCGCGCCGTCGCCGCGGCCGCGCTGCTGGCACCGCTGTGCGCGCTGGTCGGTATGGCGGTGGGTGCGGTCGTCCGGCACGCCGCGGGCTCCATCGTCGCTGCCGTCGCCCTGCTGCTGCTGATCCCGGCGTTGCTCCGCGGCGAGCGCTACCGCTGGGTCAAGGAGATCGGCAACGCGATGCCGCTCAGCGCCTGGGAACGGCTGGTCACGAACCCGGAGAAGGCGCACGGCCTCGGCGCGTTCCCGCTGTCGATCACCGAGGCGTGGATCGTCTACGGCGCGTGGAGCACCGTGGCGGTGGCCGTCGCGCTGTTCGTGGTACGACGCCGGGACGTATGACCGACGGGCCTGTCGCCGCGCCGGCCCGTGGGCAGGGACGCGGAGCGACGACCGCGGGCCGGCCGGAGAACCGGGCGGCCCGCGGTCGTGAGGTACACGCCGGCGGAGGTCAGGCCGCGGCGAGCGTCTCCTTCGCCGCCGGAGCCGCGGGACGGGACTCCGGGTCGTACCGGCGCAGGCCCACCAGGACCACGGCGCAGAGGGCGACCACCACGGCGGCGCCGATGTAGAGCTGCGTCGCGGAGGCGCCCGCGTCCTTGAGCATGCCGGCGACGGTGGGGGAGAGGATGGCGCCGATGCGGCCCATGCCGAGTGCCCAGCCCATGCCGACGCTGCGGACGTTGGCCGGGTAGAGCGGCGGGCCGACGGTGTAGGCGCCCGCGATGCAGCCGTTGATCAGGGCTCCGACGACGACGCCGACGGCGAACCCGAGCCACAGGGTCGAGGTGCTCAGGATGAAGACGATCATCATCGCGGCGGAGAGCAGGGAGAAACCGATCAGCACCACACGCGGCGTGCGCACCCGGGCGGCGACGCCGTAGAGGACCGAGCCGACCGTGCCGCCGATGGAGATCGCCATTCCGGCGGTCACGGCGGCGCTCTCGGAGAGGCCCTCCTCGACCAGGAGCGTGGGCGTCCAGCTGTTGACGAAGTAGAAGCCGAACATGATGGTGATGAAGGTGAGCCAGAGCAGGACCGTCGGGGTCAGCAGCTGCTTGAGCCATCCCGAGCCGGCCCGCCCGGTCCCGGTCCGCGCGGCGGCCGCCCGGTCGAGGTCGGCGTCGGTGACGGGCTCCATCCGCATCCGGGCCAGCGTCCGGTTGATCCGCTCCAGCGCGTTGCCCGGCCGGCGCTGCTCGAGGAAGGCCACCGACTCGGGCAGGACCAGGGCGATCACGATCAGGGCGAGCAGGGTCCCGACACCGCCGGCGTAGAAGACGACCCGCCAGTCGCCGCCCACGACGGTCTTGGCGACCAGGCTCGCCGCGGTGGCGCCGATCCCGTACCCGGCGGTGTAGATGCCGATGGCCAGACCGCGGTTGCGGGCGTTGGAGAACTCGCTGGCGATCACGTTGGTGCTGGCCAGGATGCCGCCGACCCCGATGCCGGTGACGAGGCGGAAGAGGCTCATCACGGTCACCGACGGCGCCATGGCGGCGCCGAACATGCCGATCGTGCCGAGGGTGAGGCTGATCAGGATCAGCGGACGCCGGCCGATGAGGTCGGCGAAGGGGGCGAGCAGCATCGAGCCGACCGCCATCCCGATCAGGCCGACCGAGACGAGCAGGCCGAACTCCGAGCCGCTGAGCGCGAACTCCTCGGTGACCGACGGCCCGGTGAAGGCCACCGCCATGACGTCGAAGCCGTCCAGGCAGTTCATGAAGGTGCACAGCGCGACGATCAGCCATTGGTAGCCACTCATCGGCGCCTGCGCGATGCGTGCGGTGATGTTCATGGGTGTGGGTGTCCAGGTGGTGAGGGATCCGGGCGTACGCGGTGGTGCGGCCGGGTCAGGTGAGGCGGAGGGAGAGGACGGCGGGGGCGACGGGGTCGCCGGGGCCGCCGCCGGGCCCCGCGGGGGCCGCCACCGCACGGGAGACGCAGAGGCAGAGGCTGTTCGAGCGTTCCTTCTGGGAGTCGCTCAGGAAGACGTCGCGGTGGTCGACGGTGCCGGTGGAGCCGAC
Organism: Streptomyces sp. UH6; assembly: GCF_013421635.1. Lineage (NCBI taxonomy): Bacteria > Bacillati > Actinomycetota > Actinomycetes > Kitasatosporales > Streptomycetaceae > Streptomyces > Streptomyces sp. UH6. The sequence continues at coordinate 8,723 of NZ_JACADT010000068.1, forward strand.
CACCTTCGCCAGGCACAGCCCGCACTCGCCCTTGCGGCAGTCCGAGAGGGTCTCGACGCCGGCCGCCTCGAGGGCGTCCAGGATCGAGGTGTCGGGTGCGACGGTGACCTCCCGGCCGAGGTCGGGGAGGCGGACCAGGAACTCCTCGGCCGGGTACCGGCCGCTGGAGCCGAAGGTCTCGAAGCGCAGGTTGGTCGCCGGCAGGTCGTGCGCGGCCCAGCTCCGCGAGATGGCGTTCATCAGCCCGATCGGGCCGCACATGTAGAGCTCGGTGCCCGCCGCGGCGGGCGTCCGGGAGATGGCCGCGATCAGGTCGTCCACGTCCAGTCCGGTGCCCTCCGCGTCGACGTGCACCCGCACGCGGTCACCGTGCTCGGCGACCAGCTCGTCCAGGTACGCCATCACGGCACGGCTGCGGCCGACGAGCCGCAGCTCGTAGTCGGCGCCGCGGCGGCGCAGCGCGGAGGCCATCGCCACCAACGCGGTCACACCGATGCCGCCGGCGACCAGGACGTACCGGCTCGCGCCGACCGCCAGCGGGAAGTTCTGCAGCGGTCCGGTGACCGTCAGCTCGTCCCCGGCCCGCAGCCTGTGCATCGCCGCCGAGCCGCCGGAGGAGGTGGGGGAGAGCCGCACGCTGAGCGTCAGCCGCCGGCCGCCGTCCTCGGAGCGCACCACGGAGTAGGAACGCACCCGGCGGACGCCGTTCCCGGTCTCCACCTCGACGTCGATGTGCGTGCCGGGCGCGGCGTGCTCGGGCCGCTCCGGCGCCAGGACGACCCGGCGGACGCCCTCGGCGACGTCGGACACCTCGACCACCCGGGCCCGCTGCCGGCGGGCCTGCGTCTGCACCGCCACGTCAGGCCCCCTGTCCGGCGGCCGGCGCGGTGGAGGGGCGTCCCTCGGCCGCGAGCATGCGCTCCAGGATCCGGCGCACCCACATGCCGCCGGCGTCGATGTTGAGGCTGTAGAACTCGTGGCCGGGGTTGGCGTCGATGGCGCGCTGCTGGGCGCGCAGCATCTCCTCGTCCTCGCCGAACACCCCGTGCACCGCCTGCCGCAGCTGGGTGGTGATCGTCTGGCTCTCCAGGCGGTAGTCGCGCATGAACGCCCAGAAGTAGTGGGACGTGCGGTCGGTCTCGGGGGTGATCGTGTTCATCACGTACCCGTTGACGCCCTGGCTGCGGTCGCCCTCGGGGGCGCCCGTGCCCGCCTTCGCCACACCGACGTCGATGCTGATCGTGCCCGGCGCCTCGAAGGTGATGATCTGCCAGCGGTCGACCTTGCCGGAGAAGCCGGGGAACTTGTCGCGCATGTTCTTCAGCCAGAAGGGAGGGGCGTCGATGTCCCGCATCCACCGGGTGACGGTCACCGTGTCGCCCTGGTGGGTCACGTCGAACTCGGCCTCGGACAGTTCCTCCTGGCCGATGCTCGAGGAGTGCACGAACTCCTCGTGGGTGAGGTCCATGAGGTTGTCGAGGATGAGCTGGTAGTTGCAGTCGGCGTGGATCGTCTCGCCGTCGCCCGCCCATGCCGGGTCGTCCATCCGGCCCATGTCGGGGACCTTGGCCGGGTCGGCCAGGTCCGGATCGCCGACCCAGACCCAGACGTACCGGTGCCGCTCGACGACCGGGTAGGAGGGGACCACCGCGCTGGGGTTGATCGTCTCCTGCGCGGGCATCCCGGTGCAGCGGCCGGTCGCGTTGTAGCGGAGGCCGTGGTAGGGGCACTGCAGCTCGTCGCCGAGGATCCTGCCCATCGACAGCGGCGCCAGCCGGTGCCAGCAGGCGTCCGCGAGGGCCACCGCACGGCCCTCGGTGTTGCGCCACAGGGCGAGCGGCACGCCGGCGACCGTCCGGGCCAGCGGCTGCCTGCCGGTGACCTCGTGGTCCCAGGCGGCGACGTACCAGGCGTTGCGGGGGTAATTGAAGATCTTCGCCGCAGCGGTGGCCGGTGGCGCGGTGGCAGGCAGGGGGGAGGCGGTGCGGGACATGGAACTCCCTATGAAGAGAGGTAGGTGTTGTGCGGGCCACAAACTAACTATCGATATAGTGAGATGACAAGGGTGTGTAGCTTGGCTTTTTCGGAGGGGAGGTCCCTTGTCGCTGCGTTACGCGCTGATCGCGCTGCTCACCGGCCGGCCGATGACCGGGTACGACATCTCGAAGAGCTTCAGCCGCTCGGTGGCCCACGTCTGGCACGCCCCGGACTCGCAGATCTATCCCGAGCTCAACCGGATGGAGCGCGACGGGCTGCTCACCTCGGTCGAGGTGCGGTGGGGCAAGAAGGGGACGAAGAAGGAGTACCACGTCACCGACGCCGGCCTGGCCGACTTCCGGGCGTGGATGGAGGCCCCGCTGACGCCGCTGCGGCAGCGTGACCCGGCGTATCTCAAGGCGGCCTACTTCGACTTCGCCGGCCCCGCGTCGGTACGCGAGCAGCTGCGGCAGCAACAGACGTACTGGGAGGAGCAGTTGAGCATGCTCGAGGAGACCCGGGCCGCGCTCCTCGACCGCACCCACCCGACCCTGGCGGCCCGCCTCTCCACCCTGGACGGCCGCGACGCCGAGCTGGCGGTGCGCTACAAGGTGTACGCCTACGACGGCCTGATCGCCCGCGCCCGCACCGAACTGACCTGGATCGCCGAGGGGTTCGCCCTCGTCGACGAGCTGCACGGCGTCTGACCGCCCCCGGGGCCGTCCTTGACCTGGAGTGCACTCCAGCGCCTAGCGTCCGGGGCATGCAGACACCTCAGCACCGGATCGGATCGGGCCATGGCGCCCGCAGCACCGCGGACGACGTCCTGGACGGGATCGACCTGTCCGGCAGCACCGCGATCGTCACCGGCGGCCACTCGGGACTGGGCCTGGAGACGACCCGCGCCCTGGCGGCGGCCGGAGCACGCGTCGTCGTCCCCGCCCGGCGGAGGGCGGCCGCCCAGGAGGCGGTGAAAGGCATCGACGGCGTCGAGACCGACGACCTCGACCTCTCCGACCTCGACAGCGTCCGCGGCTTCGCCGAACGGTTCCTGGCCTCGGGCCGCGAGATCGACATCCTCGTCAACAGCGCCGGAGTCATGGCGTGTCCCGAGACGCGGGTCGGTCCGGGCTGGGAGGCGCAGTTCGCCGTCAACCACCTCGGTCACTACGCGCTGGTCAACCGTCTCCGGCCGGCGCTCGCCCGCGGTGGCGCGCGCGTGGTGGCCGTGTCCTCCGGCGCCCACGGCATCACCGGCATGCGCTGGGACGACGTGCACTTCGAGCGCGGCTACGACCGGTGGCAGGCGTACGGGCAGGCGAAGACGGCGAACGTGCTGTTCGCCGTGCGGCTCGACGCGCTCGGCCGCGACGCCGGGATCCGGGCGTTCGCCGTCCATCCGGGCAGCATCCTCACCCCGCTGCAGCGTCACCTCGCGAAGGAGGAGATGGTGGAGGCGGGGTGGATCGACGAGAACGGCGACCCGGCCGATCCCACCTTCAAGACGCCCGGGCAGGGCGCGGCCACGCAGGTGTGGGCGGCGACCTCGCCCCGGCTGGCGGGCATGGGCGGCGTGTACTGCGAGGACTGCGACGTGGCCGAGCCGGCCCGCGAGGGCGTGGAGGGAGGCGTGCACGCACACGCCACCGACCCCGCAGAGGCGG
>NZ_JACADT010000680.1:0-3141 GCF_013421635.1 Streptomyces sp. UH6
ACCAGGGCTGTCGCGGCGTGCCGGGCGTCAGCCGCTGACGGAGGCCAGGTAGGCGTTCGCCTTGTCCGGGTCGAAGAAGAAGTTCTCGAAGTCCGCAGGGTCGTTGAAACCGTTGGCGAACCGGTCGGCGACCGGCGGGAGCTGACCGGCGGCACCGATCAGGTTGAGCACGTGCTCCGGCGGCGGGGCCAGCATGGCGTTGGTCCACTTCGTGACGTGCTGGGCGGTCGCCCAGTAGCGGTCGAAGGTGGCCCGCATCCAGTCGTCGTCGAACGGCTTGTCGCCGTGCTCGACGATGGCCGCCAGGTAGGCGGCGGCGCACTTGGAGGCCGAGTTGGAACCCTGGCCGGTGATCGGGTCGTTGGCCACGACCACGTCGGCGACGCCGAGCACCGAGCCGCCGCCGGGCAGCCGGCCGATCGGGTTGCGGACGGTGGGCGCGTACCGGCCGGAGAGGGTGCCGCCCGCGTCGGTGAGCTCCACGTTGGTGGCGCGCGCGTACTCCCAGGGAGTGAAGCGCTCCATCAGCTCCAGGGTGAGCGCCAGGTGCTCGGACGGGTCCTTGACGCCCCGGAAGACGTCCAGCGGGCCGCCGGGCACGCCCTCCCAGAAGAGGATGTCGGCGCGGCCGGAGACGGTGTACGTCGGCATGATGAACAGCTCGCCGACGCCCGGCACCAGGTTGCAGCGGACCGCGTCGAACTCCGGGTGCTCGGGACGCGGGCCCAGGCCGTGGACGTAGGCCACCGCCAGCGCGCGCTGCGGCTCGGTGTAGGGCGAGCGGGAGGCGTCCCGTTCGAACATGGAGACCAGCTCGCCCTTGCCGGCCGAGACCAGGACCAGGTCGTAGGTACGGGAGAAGTAGTCGAGGTCGGAGACGGCCGCGCCGTGGATGACGAGCTGGCCGCCGCGCTGGGCGAAGGTCTCCATCCAGCCCGCCATCTTGACCCGCTGGTCCACGGACTGGGCGTGGCCGTCGAGCCTGCCCACCCAGTCGACGACGCGCTGCGACTCGGGGCCGGCGACCGAGACGCCGAGGCCCTCGATCTTCGGCGCCTGGGACTCCCAGAAGTTCAGCTGGAGGTCCCGCTCGTGCTGGAGGGCGGTGTGGAACATGCACTGCGTCGACATGACGCGGCCGGAGCGGATCTCGTCCGCGGTCCGGTTGGACATCAGGGTGACCTCGTAGCCGTGCTGCTGCAGGCCGAGGGCGAGCTGGAGACCGGACTGACCGGCTCCGACGACGAGTATCTTCCGCATGCGGAATGTCTCCTACTCAGGACGCTGCGACGCGCCTGGTTGATCGGATCTGACAGGCGGGCCTTATTCGGGGAGAGCCTCGAGCGCGTGGCCCACGAGGCCCAGCAGGGTCTCGATCACCGAGATCCGGCTGCGCGCGTCCATGATCATGACAGGCACGGCCGGAGGTATGGAGAGCGCCTCCCGGACGTCGTCGGGTTCGAACCGCTCGCTGCCGTCGAAGTGGTTGACGGCCACCACGTAGGGCAGCCCGCAGCTCTCGAAGTAGTCCAGCGCGGGCCAGCAGTCCTTGAGCCGGCGGGTGTCCGCCAGCACCACGGCGCCGACCGCACCGCGGGCGAGGTCGTCCCACATGAACCAGAAACGCTGCTGGCCGGGGGTGCCGAAGAGGTAGAGGACCAGGTCGTCGTCGAGGGTGATGCGGCCGAAGTCCATCGCCACCGTGGTGGTGGTCTTGCCCGGTGTGGCGGTGATGTCGTCGGTGCCGACGCTGGCCTCGGTCATCAAGGCCTCGGTCTCCAGCGGCTGGATCTCCGAGACCGCGCCGACCATGGTCGTCTTGCCGACGCCGAACCCTCCGGCCACCAGGATCTTGGTGGCCACCGGGGCCCGGTTCCGGTCGGTCTGCCAGGGCCGGAGGTCCTCCTCCTCGGCCGCCTCGACGGCGTCGGAGACGGTGGGGTTCACGACGTCAGAGACGGCGAAGGCCATGGAGCACCCTTTCGAGCAGTGCGCGGTCGGGTCGGCCGGAGGCGTGTCCGGACCCGTACACGCGGATCTTTCCCTGGTCCGCGAGGTCGCTCAGCAGTACGCGGACGACACCCAGCGGCATCTTGAGCAGCGCGGCGATCTCCGCCACCGTGCGCATCCGGCGGCAGAGCTCGACGATGGCGCGCATCTCCGGCATCACCCGGCCGACGAGCGAGCCGTTCGGCAGCTCCTTGCGCTCCGGGGGCGCGTCCAGCGCCGCGACGAACGTCTCCACCAGCAGCACGTGGCCGAAGCGGGTCCGGCCGCCGGTGAGCGAATAGGGCCGCACGCGGGCGGGCTTGCGGTTCTCCCCGCCGCGCACCGGAAGCTTGGGGGCACTCATCGTCCGCTCCTCACGGGGCCGGCCTTGCGTTCCAGCGAGTCGCGCAGCTCACTGCGGAGTTCGGGGGTCAGCACATGTCCGGCGCGGCCCACGAAGAGCGCCATGTGGTAGGCGATCACGCTCATGTCGCAGTCGGGCGAGGCGTGCGCGCCCAGGAGCGAGCCGTCGCTGATCGCGGTCACGAAGAGGCTCCCCTCCTCCATGGCGACCATGGTCTGGCGGACTCCCCCGAAGTCCAGCAGCTTGGACGCGCCGACCGTGAGGCTGCCGATGCCGGACACCACGGTCGCCAGGTCGGCGGCGGATCCCCGCGGACCGGCGGGGGCCTTGGCCTCCTTCCGTTCCGCGGCGGTGTGGTCGGCCGGGTCGGAGGAGAGCAGGAGCAGCCCGTCGGAGGAGACGACCGCCACCGACAGGAGTCCGGGCACCTCCTCGACGAGGTTGGTCAACAACCAGTGCAGGTTGCGAGCCTCACTGCTCAGTCCGACGGTGCTGGGCGCGGTCAACTGCTTGCCTCCTCGACGGTGCCCCCCATGGCCTGCTCTGCTGCGGTCCCCTGACGCGGGCGAGGCGCGTCGGCGTCCTCGTCGTCCCGGTCCCCCCGCGTGCCCGGCGCCCCCTGAGCGCCCGGCTCCCCGTTCTTCGCGGCCAGTTCGGCCTCGATGTCGCGGCGGCCGGCCTGCGAGCCCTGACGGAACCCGCCCAGCCTGCGCCGCAGCGCCTCGGCGTCCACCCCGCCGGTGCGCGGACGCGGAGCCGGGGCCGACACCACCTTGGGCGTGCGCTTG
>NZ_JACADT010000681.1:0-3152 GCF_013421635.1 Streptomyces sp. UH6
AGCAGGGCGCCGGCGGCGCCGGTGGCCAGCACCGTCCCCGCCCGGGGCAGCCGGTGCGGCAGCCGGTGGACGGCCGCGTAGGCGAGCAGCAGCCCGAGGAGCACCGAGGCCGGCGCCGCGAGGAAGAACATGGCGTGGTCCCTTCACCAAAGGCGTGCTGCCAGGTCCCGGTGTGACTACCCGCCGGCACCGCCGCGCACACGCGAAGGGGCCGGACGGCTCAACAGCCGTCCGGCCCCTCACTGCCTGTCGCGCGGTGCGCGACGCCCCACTACAGCGCGCCGAAGCCCACCTTGCGCGGAGCAGGCTCGCCCAGCTCGACGTAGGCGAGACGCTCCGCCGGGACCAGGACCTTGCGGCCGTGCTCGTCCACCAGGGTCAGCAGCGCCGCCTTGCCGGCGAGCGCCTCGGCGACGAGCCGCTCGACCTCCTCGGCGCTCTGACCGCTCTGCAGAACGATCTCGCGGGGCGCGTGCTGCACGCCGATCTTGACCTCCACGGCCATGTCCCTCCGACGGTCAGTGGTGCGCGGACGTCATGGTTCCCTGTCCGCGCCGTACCCGGCACACATTAGTCCAGGCGGGGCCCGTCAGGCTGTCTCGCTGCCGTGCAGCGGGAACCCGGCGATGCCGCGCCAGGCCAGCGAGGCCAGCAGCTGCACCGCCTTGTCCCGCGGCACGCTGCGGTCGCTGTGCAGCCAGGCCCGCGCCACGACCTGGGCGAGGCCGCCCAGACCCGAGGCGAGCAGCATCGACTCCTCGCGGGAGAGCCCGGTGTCCTCCGCGATCACGTCGCAGATCGCCTCGGCGCACTCGTTGGTGACCTTGTCCACCCGCTCGCGGACCGCGGGCTCGTTGGTCAGGTCCGACTCGAAGACCAGGCGGAAGGCGCCGCCGTCGTCCTCGACGTACGCGAAGTAGGCGTCCATGGTGGCGCGGACGCGCTGCTTGTTGTCGCTGGTGGAGGCGAGCGCCGCCCGGACGGACTGGATCAGCGCCGCGCAGTGCTGGTCCAGCAGGGCCAGGTAGAGCTCGAGCTTGCCGGGGAAGTGCTGGTAGAGCACCGGCTTGCTGACGCCCGCCCGCTCGGCGATGTCGTCCATGGCGGCTGCGTGGTACCCCTGGGCGACGAAGACCTCCTGCGCGGCGCCCAGAAGCTGGTTCCGCCGGGCACGGCGCGGAAGCCGGGTGCCGCGCGGGCGTGCCGCCTCTGTCTGCTCGATGGCTGTCACGCCGCCTCCCATGATCGTCCTTGCGCGGTGTGCGCCGCAGCACCATCGTACTTTTCGGTAACCGTGCTGCGAGTCCTGCGACCGGAGAATTTCACCGGGTGGACAGGGGGCCGCGCGACCGGAGCGCCGGGTGGGCCCCGGCCGGACCCCCGACGGACCCCGCGAAGGACCTGCGGCGGACGCCATGAAGGACCTGCGACGGACGCCTGACGGACCTCCGGCGGACGCCTGACGGGCGATGCCGAGGGCCACTCGGCCGGCGCCGGCCGAGGTCACCGGTAGTCGTCCTCGTCGAGTTCCACCACCCTCGCCTGCTCGGCGAGGTCGCCCTCGCTGGCGCGGTCGCCCGCGTCGCCCCGGACCGGTTCGTCCTTGCCGGGGCGGACGTCCGCCTGCTGCTCGGCGGCGTCGTGCTCGGGTGCCTCGACGTCGATCTCCGGGACGGCTTCCTCCTGCTCCTGCCGGTCGGTGAAGGTCTCCGGGTCGGTCGGGTCGACGGGCATGGTGGGGCTCCCTTCGGTGGGTCCATCCGTTCGGCTCCCCCGGTGCGGCGGGCCGCTGCGGGGGCGGGGTGCCCTGTGCATCCGAGCCTAGGAGACACCCGGCGGCGGCGCGATGCCTCCGTGTGCGGATGTGTGCCCTGGGGCGCCCGCGTCACACCGGCCCGCCGGTGCCCGCCGGTACCCACCGGCACCCGCCGGTGCCCGTCGGCGCCCGTCGGGCCTCGTGCGGCTGTGACGGCTTGCACACCCCCGCCCGCCGCCGGAGAACCTGGCGGGGCGTGATCGTCTCGTAACATTGACGCATGTCTTCGACCGATCTCCCGCCCGTTCCGCCCGCCGGCGACGCGCTGCCCCGGGTGGCGCCGGTGCACGTGGACGGTGAGCGGGTCCGGTCGGCCGCGCTGGGCGGCGTGACCCTGACGGTCCGCTCACGCCCCGCCGGCAAGGGCGTCGAGCCGGCGCTGTTCCTGCACGGCCTGGGCGGTTCCTCGCAGAACTGGTCGGCGCTGATGCCGCTGCTGGACGACGTGCTGGACTGCGAGGCGGTGGATCTGCCGGGCTTCGGCGACTCCCCGCCGCCGGACGACGGCGACTACTCGATCACCGGCCACACCCGTGCGGTCGTCCGCTACCTGGAGACGTCCGGGCGCGGTCCGGTCCACCTCTTCGGCAACTCGATGGGCGGAGCCGTCGCCACCAAGGTCGCGGCGCTCCGCCCCGGCCTGGTGCGCTCGCTCACCCTGGTCTCGCCCGCCCTGCCGGAGCTGCGGGTGCAGCGCGGGGCGGTGCCGACCGGACTGCTCGCGGTGCCCGGTGTGGCGCTGCTGTTCACCCGGCTGACCCGTGAGTGGACCCCCGAACAGCGGGTTCGCGGTGTGCTCGGGCTCACCTACGGGGACCCTGGCAGGGTGACCGAGGAAGGACTGGCCGCCGCGGTGGCGGAGATGGAACGGCGTCAGCGGCTCCCCTATTTCTGGGACGCGATGGCCCGTTCGGCCCGTGGCATCGTCGACGCGTACACCCTGGCGGGGCGGCACCGGCTCTGGCGACACGCCGAACGGGTCACCGCGCCCACCCTGCTGGTCTACGGCGGCCGTGACCGGCTGGTCTCCTTCCGGATGGCCCGTCGGGCGGCCCGTGCCTTCCGTGATTCACGGCTGCTCGCCCTGCCGGAGGCCGGACATGTGGCCATGATGGAGTGTCCGGACACGGTCGCCCGGGCCTTCCGCGAGTTCCTGAGGGACACCTTGCCCGCCGACGCCGCCCGACCGGCGGGCGGGAGCGCGCGGGAGCGCCGCCCGGGGGACGCGGACGATGTCCTGGCCGCGACGGAAACCGAAAGCTGAGGGAGCGCGTGGGACGGCACAGTCGCCGGGGGCCGGCCAGGCCCGCAGATGCCGCACCCGGTTCGTCGCAGA
>NZ_JACADT010000682.1:0-3129 GCF_013421635.1 Streptomyces sp. UH6
TTCCAGCGTCGCACACGCGCGGGACGCCCGGGGGCGCGCACCGGAGGCGCTGCGGTCCAGAATGCGGGCATGACCCGACCCGACGTCGACCTCGACGCGCTGCGCGCCCGCTGGGCGCGGACCCTGACCGCCGCCCGCAGCGGAGCCCCGGAGCCGGACCCGGCGCCGTACGCGCGGAACCTGCTGGCCCGCTGGGCGGAGCCGCAGCGGCACTACCACACGCTCACCCACCTCACCGCGGTCCTCGACCGGGTGGACGAGCTGGAACGCCACGCGGCCGACCCGGACGTGGTGCGGCTGGCGGCGTGGTTCCACGACGCCGTCTACCACCCGGAGCGGTCCGAGAACGAGGAGCGGTCCGCCCGCATCGCCGAGATCGCGCTCCCGGAGGCGGGCGTGGACGCGACGCGGACCGCCGAGGTGGCCCGCCTGGTCCGGCTCACCGTCACCCACGACCCGGCCGACGACGACCTCGACGGCCAGGTCCTCTGCGACGCCGACCTGGCGGTCCTCGCCTCCCCGCCCGAGGCGTACGCCGCGTACACCGCCGCCGTCCGGCAGGAGTACCACTTCGTCCCGTCCGGCCTCTTCCGCGAGGGCCGCTCCGCCGTCCTGCGCCAACTCCTGGACCTGCCGAGGCTGTTCCGCACCCCGCACGGCGCGGAGCACTGGGAGGCGACGGCCCGGTACAACCTGCGCGCCGAACTCGACCTGCTGACGAAATGACGGTGACGGCCGTGTGACGCTCCCCCTAGGCTCGCCGGCATGACGAACTCGGGAGCCCTGGGGGGCGACGCGGCGGCGCGGACGGTGACGGACGCGGTGTCGGAGGCGGTGGCGGCGCTGCGCCCGGCGGCGGACCGGGACTGGTCCGCGGTGCGGGCGGGGCGGGTGGAGTGGGACTGCCTGCGCACCGCCGAGCACGTGGTGAGCGACCTCTTCGCCTACGCCACGCAGTTGGTGACCCGGGCGCCGGAGGAGTACCGGCCGGTGGAGTACGTGCTGGACCCGCCGGACATCGGCGCCGAGGGGGCCCTGGAGGCGGTCGAGGCGGGCGGCGCGATGCTCGCCCTGGCCTGCCGCACCGCGCCCCGGTCGGCGCGCGGCTTCCACCCGGCGCCGTTCCGCGGCGCCGGCCGCGAGGGCTTCGCGGCGATGGGCGTGGCGGAGGTGCTGCTGCACACCCACGACATGGCGGAAGGCCTGGGCATCGCCTACCGGCCCTCGGCGGAGCTGTGCGGGTACGTGCTCGCGCGGATCTTCCCGCACATCCGCCAGGGCGAGGACCCGTGGCGGACGCTGCTGTGGGCCACCGGGCGGGGGACGCTGCCGGGCGAGGAGCCGGTCACCGGGTGGGGCTGGTACAACAACCCGCTGGTCGAGGCGGAGCGGCTGACGCTGGAGGGCCTGACCGTTCCGGCCGCGGCGGACCTGGCGCTCGGCGGCGACGGCGGCTTCGACTGGGTCGCCGGCGGTCCCTTCGAGGGCACCCGGGAGGGGGCCGGACTCGTCGTCGCCGCCTACGACAAGGGCGCGTTCCGCCCGCAGTGGGGTTCCTACGTGCTGGTGCGGCGGGAGGACGACCGGGCGGTCGGCTCCATGGGCTTCCACGGACCGCCGGACGAGGAGGGCCGGGTGGAGATCGGCTACGACCTCGCGGTCGCGGCCCGCGGACAGGGCTACGCCACGGAGGCGCTGCGCGCCCTCACCGCGTGGGCGCTCGCCCAGGAGGCCGTCGGCACGGTCACCGCGCGGGTGGATCCGGGGAACGCCGCCTCGCGGAACGTGCTGGAGCGGGCCGGGTTCCTGCGCACCGGCCATCTGGTGGACGACGGCGGCATGCTCGTCCTCGAACGGCGCGGGGAAGCGGCCTGACGGGCTCAGAGGGCGACGACGTCCAGCAGCAGGAGCACGCGGACCAGCAGCGTCAGGCCGGCGAGCGACACCGCGGTGAGCGCGAGGCCCTGGCCGCGCTGCGGGGTGCCGCGGCGCTCGTGGCGGGCGAGTTCGACCAGGCTGACGATGCCGACGGCCAGAACCGCGCAGGTGAGCGCCAGGCCGAGCCACTCGTTCACGGTGTTGGTCGCGGCCACCACGGACACCATGAGGGCGACGATCGCCCGCTGGTTCCACGGTCGCGGCGCCGGCTGCTGCCACGGTGACGGGCCGTTGCCGTGAGGCGGCCCGGCCTGCGCCGGTGGCGGCTGCCGGGGGTCGGACGACTGCCGCGGGTCGTGCGGCTGCTGCCGCGGCGGCTGCCACGGGTCGTGCGGGGGAGGCGGAAGGGGCGACGGCACCGGGGGCTTCCTCTCTGTGGATGCCCCGATGGTGGCATCCTCGCGCGCCGCGGCCCAGGGGGAGAACGGTTTCCGTCTAACGTCCGTCCGCGCCCGCCCGCTTGCGTCGGCGGAGGCCCGCCGCGTGCAGCCGGCGGACGATCTCCCGGCTGCGGACCGGGACCGCGCCGGCCCTCACCACCTCCGCGTAGCGTTCGGCGGGGATGTCGTAGTGGTCGCCGTCGAAGCCGCGCCGCGGCACGCCCAGCAGCGCCGCGAAGGCGTGCAGCTCGTCGTACGAGACGTCGCTGGCCAGGTGGGACCAGAGCTTCCCGTGTCCGGGCCAGGCCGGCGGATCGATGTAGAGGGTCACGACGGCCCGGGCAGGGCGGAGGCCAGGGCCCCCACCGCGGCGACCCGCACGCCCGCCTGGTGGCACACCCAGTGCGGGTCCGGGCCCAGCTCCGGCTCGACCTCCAGGGCGTGCGGCTCGCCGTGCGCGCAGACCGGGCAGAGCGGCCAGCGGCCGTACTTGTCCAGCAGCGCGTCCTGGACGTCCTGCGCGACCAGCCCCGGCAGGAAGCCCGCCCCCTCCGGCCACTGCTCCACCCACCAGCGCCGCTGCACCACCGAGTCCTCGACCAGGGAGACCACGTCGGCCTCGGCCACGTCTCCGGCTACCAGATCGGCGAGGACGAGGGCGCGCGCGGCGTGCACGGCCTGTTCGAGGGGGCTGATGGCGCTCATGCTCCCATTGTCACGCGGCCTTGACCTGCCCAGGGAACGAAAATACCTTTCAGGGGAAACCCTTGAGGTGAAGGAAACTTTCGTGAGTCCATCGACCCTGCCGTCC
>NZ_JACADT010000683.1:0-3126 GCF_013421635.1 Streptomyces sp. UH6
CCGAGCCGCTGCCGGGGCGGAGCCCGTCGAGGAACCTGCTGGGCCTACGGTTGGGCCTGCCTCCCGGGGTCCGGGAGAGGGCCCAGGAAAGGTGGAGCCGTTCCCGTGCGCGGGTCACGCCCACGTAGAGCAGGCGCCGCTCCTCCTCGATCTGCTCGTCCGTCCTGGCGTAGGCGATCGGCATCATGCCCTCGGCGACGCCGACCAGGAAGACGGCGTCCCACTCCAGGCCCTTGGCCGAGTGCAGGGAGGCCAGGGTGACGCCCTGGACGGTGGGGGCGTGCTGGGCGGCGGCCCGTTCGTCGAGTTCGGCGACCAGTTCGGCGAGGGTGACCTGCGGCCGGGCACGGGCGAAGCCCTCGGCGAGGTGGACCAGGGCGGCCAGCGACTCCCACTTCTCACGGGCCGCGCCGGAACCGGCCGGGGGCGCCGGACTCCAGCCCTGGCCGGAGAGCACCGCCCGGACCTGACCGGGCAGGTCCTCGGCGTCGCCGAGCAGGGCGTCGTTCCCGCCGAAGCGGGCGGCGGCGCGCAGCTGGTGGACGGCCCGGCGGACCTCCTGCCGTTCGAAGAACCGCTCGGCGCCCCGCAGCTGGTAGGGCACGCCGGCGTCGGCGAGCGCCTGTTCGTAGGTCTCGGACTGGGCGTTGGTCCGGAACAGCACGGCGATCTCGCTCGCCGGGACGCCCGAGTCGATCAGCTCGCGGATGTGGCGGGCGGCGCCCTCGGCCTCGGAGGGCTCGTCCGGGTATTCGGCCCAGCGGGGCTCGGGCCCGGACGGACGCTGCGACACCAGCTCCAGCCGGTGGTCGGCGGCCCGGCCGGTGGCCTGGGCCAGCACGCCGTTCGCGAGCCGCACGACCTGGGGCGTGGACCGATAGTCGCGGACCAGCTTCACGACGGTGGCACCGGGGTGCCGGACGCGGAAGTCCAGCAGGTGGTCGGGGGTGGCGCCGGTGAACGAGTAGATGGTCTGGCTGGCGTCACCGACGACGCAGATGCTCTCCCGGTCGCCCAGCCAGAGCTCCAGCAGCCGCTGCTGCAGCGGGGAGACGTCCTGGTACTCGTCGACCACGAAGTGCTGGTACTGGGCGCGGACCTCGCGGGCGATGTCCGGCCGGTCCTGGAGGATGCCGACGGTCAGCAGCAGGACGTCCTCGAAGTCGATGAGGCCGCGGTCGCGCTTGAGCTCCTCGTACACGTCGTAGATCCGGGCGACCTCCGCCGGGTCGCGGGGGGCCTCCCGCCCCGCCTTCTCGGTCGCGGGCGCGTAGTCGGCGGGCACGGTCTGGGTGACCTTGGCCCATTCGATCTCCGCGGTGACGTCCCTGAGCTCGCCGCGGTCCAGTCGGATGCCGCAGGAGGCGGCCGCCTCGGCGACCACCTGCACCTTGCGGTCGACGATCCGGGGCAGCCCTCCGCCCACCGCCTTGGGCCAGAAGTACTGGAGCTGGCGCAGCGCCGCCGCGTGGAAGGTACGGGCCTGGACGCCCGTCGCACCGAGCTGGCGGAGCCGGCCGCGCATCTCGCCGGCCGCGCGGTTGGTGAAGGTGACGGCGAGCACGGTGGTGGGCTGGAGGATCCCGGCACGCACTCCGTAGGCGATGCGGTGGGTGATGGCCCGGGTCTTGCCGGTGCCCGCGCCGGCCAGCACGCACACCGGTCCGTGCAGTGCGGTGGCCACCGCGCGCTGCTCGGGGTCGAGCCCTTCCAGCACCGCGTCGGCCGATTCCGGGACGGCTGGGAAGAGGGAGGAGTGCGTTGCTGGTGTCACCCCGCCATGCTGCCAGGTCGGCCGGGGCGGAGGAGGCGGCCGTCCACAGGGCACCGGCATTCGTCGTACGAAATGCGGCGCAGCTCACTCGGCCCGGGGGCGGGGAATGCCCGCCGGACACCGGACGTTCACCGTGTGCGACGAACTGTCGTGCGACTGCATTGCCCCCATCTCCCCGAGGAGCGCGAAGCCCATGCCCGGCACTGTGACGATGTACAGCACCACCTGGTGCGGCTACTGCCACCGGCTGAAGAGCCAGCTGAACCGCGAGGGCATCGCCTACGAGGAGATCAACATCGAGCAGGACCCGGAGTCGGCCCTGTTCGTGGAGCAGGTCAACGGCGGCAACCAGGTCGTGCCGACGGTCCGCGTGGTGCCCACGGCGGGCGGCGAGGCGGTCGTGATGACCAACCCGAGCCTGGCGCAGGTCAAGCAGGCGCTGGGCGCCTGACGCCTCCTCCCCCGCGCGTTCCCAGGACCCCCGTTCGGGCCGTTCTCCGGCCCGGCGGGGGTCCCGTGCGTCGGGGCGGGTCCCGTGCGTCGGGGCGATCCCGTGCGTCGAGGCGGGTCCCGTGCGTCCGGGCGGGTTCCGCCGGCCGTGGACCGTCCCCGCCGCGTCTTGACCTTGCCGCAGCGTCAGGGTTTCTACTGGCCCCATGCGAACCGGAGAGATGGCCGCGCTGGTCGGGGTGACCCCGCGGGCGGTGCGGCACTACCACCACGTCGGGGTGCTGCCCGAGCCGGAGCGGGACCCCAACGGTTATCGGCGGTACACGCTGCGCCACGCCGTGCTGCTGGCGCGCATCCGGCGGCTCACCGAGCTGGGGCTCGGGCTCGACGAGGTGCGTGACGTCCTCGCCGACGACGCGGGGCGGGAGCTGGCCGAGGTGCTGGAGGAACTCGACGACGACCTGGCGCGGCAGGAACGGCTGATCCGGGAACGCCGCGAGCGGCTCTCGCCGGTGCTGGAGGACGCCCGGGCCGGGCGGCTGACCTCCGACGGTCCCCTCTCCCCTCAGCTGGCCGGACTGCTCGCCTCGCTGGGCGGGACGGCCGGGTCACCCATGGCCGAACTGGACCGGGAGGTCCTGACCCTGCTGGACGCCGTCATGCCTCCGGAGGAGCGGGAGCGGCTGATGGGCACGATCGGTGCGATGGCCGCGCGGCCGGACACGGTCGAGCGGGCGCACGGCCTGTACCGGCTGCTGGACGAGCTGGCCGACGCTCCGTCGGACGACCCGCGGGTCGCGCGGGCGGGCGAGCTGATGGCCGAGCTGATTCCGGCGGAGATGCTCGCCGGCTGGGACGACTCGGGGCCGGACGCCGCGGCCGCCGAGGTCTTCTTCTCCGGG
>NZ_JACADT010000684.1:0-3094 GCF_013421635.1 Streptomyces sp. UH6
GCCCTGCTCGACACGGATCCCGACCACCAGGAACTCGCCCTCGAGGGAGGCTTCCTCCACGAGGCGGGTCGCTTCGACCCCGGTTTCTTCGGCATCTCACCGCGTGAGGCCCTGGCGATGGACCCGCAGCAGCGTCTGCTGCTCGAGGCATCCTGGGAGGCCATGGAGCAGGCGGGCATCGCGCCCACCGCCCTGCGGGGCAGCCGCACCGGCGTCTTCGCCGGCCTCATGTACCACGACTACGCGATGTCCCCGAACTCCGTTCCCGAGGGGGTTGAGGCGTTCCTCGGTATCGGAAACACCGGCAGCGTCGTCACCGGTCGCATCGCCTACACCCTGGGGCTCGAGGGGCCGGCGGTGACGGTGGACACGGCGTGCTCGTCGTCCCTGGTCGCCCTGCACCTGGCCGCGCAGGCACTGCGCTCCGGCGAGTGCGACATGGCTCTCGCGGGCGGTGTGACCGTCATGGCCACGCCCACCGCCTTCCTGGACTTCCAGCGTCAAGGTGGCCTGGCCGCCGACGGCCGTTGCAAGTCGTTCTCCGACGACGCGGACGGCACGGGCTGGTCCGAGGGTGTCGGCATGCTCCTCGTGGAGCGGCTCTCGGACGCCCGCCGCAACGGCCACCAGGTCCTCGCGGTCGTGCGCGGCTCCGCCGTCAACCAGGACGGCGCCAGCAACGGCCTCACCGCCCCCAACGGTCCCGCCCAGCAGCGGGTCATCCGCGCCGCACTCGCCAACGCGGGTCTGACCGGTGCCGACGTCGACGCCGTCGAGGCGCACGGCACCGGCACCACCCTCGGCGACCCGATCGAGGCGCAGGCGCTGCTCGCCACGTACGGGCAGGAGCGTCCGGAGGACGGCCGGCCGCTGTGGCTGGGATCGCTGAAGTCGAACCTGGGCCACACCCAGGCCGCCGCCGGCGTCGCCGGAATCATCAAGATGGTCATGGCCATGCGTCATGGCGTCCTGCCGCCCACCCTGCACGCCGCCCAGCCGTCGTCGAAGGTCGACTGGGCCGCCGGCGCAGTGGAGCTGTTGACGGAGGCGCGGGAGTGGCCGGAGGCGGGTGACCGGCCGCGTCGTGCGGGTGTGTCGTCGTTCGGTGTGAGTGGGACGAACGCGCATGTGATTCTCGAGGCCGTTGCCGGTGAGGAGCCGGTGGCGGAGGTGGAGCCGGCGGCTGTGCTTCCGGTGGTGCCGTGGGTGCTGTCGGCGAAGTCGCCGGAGGCGCTGGCCGGTCAGGCGCAGCGTCTGTTGTCGCGGGTGCGTGAGGACGAGGAGACGTCGACCGGGGACAACGGCTGGTCGTTGGTTTCCACCCGTTCGCACTTCGAGTACCGGGCTGCCGTGGTGGCGGCGGACCGGGAGGAGTTCGTGCGGGGGCTGGAGGTTCTGGTCTCCGGCGGCACCGCGCCCGGTGTGGTCCGGGGCACGGCTGTGAGTGGGCGTTCGGCGTTCCTGTTCTCCGGCCAGGGTTCGCAGCGGGCGGGGATGGGTCGGGAGCTGTATGAGGCGTTCCCGGTGTTCGCGGACGCGTTCGACGCGGTCTGCGCGGAGCTGGACAAGCACTTGGACCGGCCGGTGAAGGAGCTGGTCTTCGACCCGGAGTCGGACCTGCTGGACAAGACTGTCTACACGCAGGCGGGCCTCTTTGCCGTCGAGGTGGCCCTGTTCCGCTTGATGGAGCACTGGGGTGTCACCCCCGACTATCTGCTGGGCCACTCCATCGGTGAGCTGGCTGCCGCGCACGTCGCGGGTGTCTGGTCGCTGGAGGATGCGGCTGCTCTGGTGGCTGCGCGGGGCCGGCTGATGCAGGCGCTGCCGGAGGGTGGGGCGATGGTCGCCGTCCAGGCGACCGAGGACCAGGTCCTGCCGCTGCTCACCGACCGGGTGTCCATCGCGGCCCTGAACGGTCCCACCTCGGTGGTGATCTCGGGTGACGAGGACGAGGTGCTGGCGATCGCGGGCCGGTTCGAGAAGTCGAAGCGGCTGCGGGTCAGTCACGCGTTCCACTCGCCGCGTATGGAGCCCATGCTCGAGGAGTTCCGCACTCTCCTGCAGACGGCCACTTTCCACGCGCCCCGCATTCCGATCGTCTCCAACCTGAGCGGCTCTGTCGCGGGTGAGGAGTTGCTGACCGCGGACTACTGGGTGGACCACGTCCGTCAGACGGTCAGGTTCGCGGACGGTATCCGCCATCTGGACGCCCAGGGCGTGAGCACCTACCTGGAGCTGGGTCCGGGCGGGGTCCTGTCCGCCATGGCCCAGGAGACGGTTGCCGAGGCCGCATTCGTCTCGGCCCTGCGGAAGAACCGGGCCGAGACCGACGCCGTCGTCACAGCCCTCGCTGAACTCCACACCAACGGCACTGCCGTCGACTGGACCGCGTATTACGCCGGAACCAACCCCCGACGCGTCGACCTCCCCACCTACGCCTTCCAGCACGAAGAGTTCTGGCTCCGTTCGGGATCCGCAGCCGGTGATCCGACCGGATTCGGCCTTCGTACCGTTGAGCACCCCTTGCTTGCTGCCGAGGTGCTGCTCGCGGACGGCGATGGACTCGTCCTCACCAGCCGGCTCTCGCTGGACACGCATCCCTGGCTGGCCGATCACGCTGTGTTCGGGACTGTGCTGCTGCCCGGAACCGCGTTCGTGGAACTGGCACTGCACGCCGGCGACCGCCTCGGTTGCGGTTCCCTGGACGACCTCACCCTCGAGGCCCCTCTCGTGCTCCCCGAGCACGGGGCGGTCGCGGTCCAGGTCATGGTCTCCGCGACTGAGCCTGACGGGCGCCGTCCGATCACCATCCACTCCTCGCCCGCGGGTGACGACAGCGGCATCTGGACCCGGCACGCCTCCGGCTACCTCACCTCCACCGCGCCGGTCGAGGCGGGTGTGGTGCTCGCCGAGTGGCCGCCGCGTCAGGCGGAACCGGTCCCGGTGGAGGGCCTGTACGAGGTCCTCGCGGATGCCGGGTTCGGCTACGGCCCGGTGTTCCAGGGCCTGCGCGGCGTGTGGCGTCGAGGCCAGGAGGTGTTCGCGGAGGTCGCCCTGTCGCAGGAGGCGTGGGCGGAAGCTGGCCGTTTCGGTA
>NZ_JACADT010000685.1:0-3092 GCF_013421635.1 Streptomyces sp. UH6
TTCGGCGGGGCGGCCCTGTTCGATCAGCTCGCGGCGGGGGCAGGCGCCCCGGCCGAGGATGGCCTGGATCCGCTTGACGCAGCCACCGCAGTCGGTGCCGGCCTTGCAGGCGGAGGCGATCTGACGGGGGGTGCAGGCGCCGGCCTCCGCGTGGCGCTTCACCTGCTCCTCGGTCACGCCGAAGCAGCTGCACACGTACACGAAGGTTCACCCCCGTCCTGGGTTCGCTCGCTCGGATGGGCCTCGACCGGAACCAGAGGCTCCGCTTGGTGAGGCAAACCTAACCTAACCCACCTCGCGGTGCCCGGGAAGACCGATGGGGCGCGGATCCCTGTGATCCGCGCCCCATCGTCGGGCCCGTCGTCGCGCCGTGTCAGGCGCCCGCTCGGAGCGTCACTGCGAGCGGTACATCTCCGCCACCAGGAACGCCAGGTCCAGCGACTGGCTGCGGTTGAGCCGCGGGTCGCAGGCGGTCTCGTAGCGCTGGTGCAGGTCGTCGACGAAGATCTCGTCGCCGCCGCCCACGCACTCGGTGACGTCGTCGCCGGTCAGCTCCACGTGGATGCCACCCGGGTGGGTGCCGAGCTCCTTGTGGACCTCGAAGAAGCCCTTGACCTCGTCGAGCACGTCGTCGAAGCGGCGGGTCTTGTGGCCGGAGGCCGCCTCGAAGGTGTTGCCGTGCATCGGGTCGGTCACCCAGGCGACCGTCGCGCCGGAGGCGGTGACCTTCTCCACCAGCTCCGGGAGCCGGTCGCGGACCTTGTCCGCGCCCATCCGGACGATGAAGGTCAGCCGGCCCGGCTCACGGTCCGGGTCGAGGCGCTCGACGTACTGGAGCGCGTCCTCCGCGGTGGTGGTGGGGCCGAGCTTGATGCCGATCGGGTTCTGGACCTTCGAGGCGAACTCGATGTGCGCGTGGTCCATCTGCCGGGTCCGCTCACCGATCCAGACCATGTGGCCGGAGACGTCGTAGAGCTTGCCGGTGCGCGAGTCCACCCGGGTGAGGGCGGTCTCGTAGTCCATCAGCAGCGCCTCGTGGGAGGCGTAGAACTCGACGGTCTTGAACTCCTCGGGGTCCGTACCGCAGGCCCGCATGAAGTTCAGCGCGTTGTCGATCTCCCGGGCCAGCTGCTCGTAGCGCTGGCCGGAGGGGGACGACTTCACGAAGTCCTGGTTCCAGGCGTGCACCTGCCGCAGGTCGGCGTAGCCGCCGGTGGTGAAGGCGCGCACCAGGTTCAGCGTGGAGGCGGAGGCGTGGTACATCCGCTTCAGCCGCTCCGGGTCGGGGATCCGGGAGGCCTCGGTGAACTCGAAGCCGTTCACCGAGTCGCCGCGGTACACCGGCAGCGTCACGCCGTCGCGGGTCTCCATCGGCTTGGAGCGCGGCTTGGAGTACTGGCCGGCGATCCGGCCCACCTTCACCACGGGCACGGAGGCGGCGTAGGTGAGGACGGCGCCCATCTGGAGCAGCGTCTTCAGCTTCGCGCGGATCTGTTCGGCGCCCACGCCGTCGAAGGACTCGGCGCAGTCGCCGCCCTGGAGCAGGAACGCGTCTCCCTTGGCCACGGCCGCCAGCCGGGCCTTCAGCTGGTCGCACTCGCCGGCGAAGACCAGTGGCGGGTAGCTCTCCAGCTCCGTGACGACCCTGCCCAGGGCTTCCTGGTCGGGATACTCCGGCTGCTGGGCAGCGGGCAGGTCTCTCCAGGTCGGCACGAAGGCGGCGGGGCTCTCAAGGTTCACGGTCACGCCAGCAAGAGTAAGGGCTCCCTTCTTCGGTTCGGATGAAAAGCCCAAAGTGTGGGACGGACCATCCGAACCCCGTACACCGGCCGACACGGTGCGGTACTGTTCCCGGCATGTTCGCGCACCCGCACCAGACGCTCACGCACCGCAACTGGTGGTGGACCGCTCCCTCGGCGGCCCACTGACTGCGCGTACCCACACTTCGCGAAGGCCGCCCGAGGGGCGGCCTTCGGTGTTTTCGCGACCGGGCCGCTCCTCCCCACCACTTCCCCGTGAGGAGCACCCGCCATGGACCTTTCGCTGCTGCCCGGCGACGGACGCCCGTTCGCCCTGCTGCGCCGCCGCACCCCCGGCCGTGACCAGGATCTCGTCGAGCTGCTGGTCGGCCCGGTCGCCGAGTACGGCGAGCTCGCCGCGCTGCCGGACCGGGCGCTGGCCCTGGTGCCGTTCCGGCAGATCCGCGAGCGCGGCTTCGACGTCCGCGACGACGGCACGCCGCTGCTGGCCCTGACCCCCGAGGAGACGTACGAGATCCCGCTCGCCGACGCCCTGGCCCAGCTTCCCGCGCACCCGGTGCGGGTGGAGGACGGCGGCTTCGACCAGGACGACACCACCTACGCGGCGACCGTGGAGCGGGTGCTGCGGGAGGAGATCGGGCGCGGCGAGGGCGCCAACTTCGTGATCCGCCGCACCTACCGGGGCCGGATCGACGGGTTCGGCGCGGCCGACGCGCTCGCCCTGTTCCGGCGGCTGCTGGAGGGCGAGCGGGGCGCGTACTGGACGTACGTGGTGCACACCGGGGACCGCACGCTGGTGGGGGCAAGCCCCGAGGTGCACGTGCGGATGTCGGGGCAGGCCGTGGTGATGAACCCGATCAGCGGCACCTACCGCTACCCGGCCGGCGGGCCCACGCCGGAGGACCTGCTGGAGTTCCTCGGCGACGCCAAGGAGACCGAGGAGCTGTCCATGGTGGTGGACGAGGAGCTCAAGATGATGTGCACGGTCGGCGACATGGGCGGTGTGGTGGTCGGACCGCGGCTGCGGGAGATGGCGCACCTGGCCCACACCGAGTACGAGCTGCGCGGCCGTTCCACGCTGGACGTCCGCGAGGTGCTGCGGGAGACCATGTTCGCCGCGACGGTGACCGGCTCGCCGGTGCAGAACGCCTGCCGGGTGATCGAGCGGCACGAGCCGGAGGGGCGCGGCTACTACGCGGGCGCGCTGGCCCTGCTGGGCCGGGACGCGGGCGGCGCGCAGACCCTGGACTCCCCCATCCTGATCCGCACCGCGCACATCCGCGCGGACGGCCGGCTGCGGGTGGACGTGGGCGCGACGCTGGTGCGCGGCTC
>NZ_JACADT010000686.1:0-3088 GCF_013421635.1 Streptomyces sp. UH6
TGATCAGCGACCTGGTGGCCGGCGAGTACACCCTGGCCGCCAGCGCCCACGCCTACCGGCCCACCGCCCTGCCGGTCACCGTGCAGGCCTCCCGGGAGACCCGGCAGGGCATCGGGCGCGGGGGCGGCGCGGTGCTGCGCGGCGTGGTCCGCGGCGGCGGCGGGCGGCCCGTGGAGGAGGCCCGGGTCACCCTGCTGGACGCCGCGGGGAACGTCGTCGACACCCTCACCACCGGCTCCGACGGCACCTTCCGCTTCGTCGACCTGTCCTCCGGCGAGTACACGGTGATCGCCGCCGGCTACCCGCCGGTCGCCACCGTCCTCCAGGTGGCGGGCGGCGGCCGCACCGAGCGCGACCTGCAGCTCGGCCACCAGGACTGATCGGCGGACCTCCGGCGCCGGGGCCGACGCGGTCCGCGGGCCCCGGCGCCAGAGGTCCGGACCGGTGAAAGATCACCTCGCCGTCGCCTCGGTCTACACTCACGCCCCAAGCGTGCGTGCGGCCGGAAGACCGGAAGAACGGAGCGACGGGTGAAGATCCTCATCAGCGCCGACATGGAGGGCGCCACCGGCGTCACCTGGCCGGCCGACGTCCTGCCGGGCACACCCCAGTGGGAACGCTGCCGGTCCCTGTTCACCTCCGACGTCCAGGCGGCCGCCCTCGGCTTCTTCGACGGCGGCGCCGACCAGGTCCTGGTCAACGAGGCCCACTGGACCATGCGCAACCTGCTCCTGGAACGCCTCGACGAGCGAGTGGAGATGCTCACCGGGCGGCACAAGGCGCTCTCCATGGTCGAGGGCGTCCAGCACGGCGACGTCGACGGCATCGCCTTCATCGGCTACCACGCGGGCGCCGGGATGGAGGGCGTCCTCGCCCACACCTACCTCGCCAACCAGCTCACCGGGGTCTGGCTGAACGACGTCCGGGCGAGCGAAGGCCTGCTCAACGCCCATGTGGTGGCCGAATACGGGGTACCGGTCATTCTGGTGACCGGCGACGACGTGGCCTGCGAGGACGCCCTCGGATACGCACCCGAGGCGCGGAAGGTCGCGGTGAAGGACCACGTCTCGCGCTACGCGGCGGTGTGCCGCACGCCTTCCCGCACGCACGGGGAGATCCGGGCCGCCGCCAAGGAGGCGGTGTCCCTGGCCGTCCGTCACGAGCCGGTGACGGCGGGCCCGCACACCGTGGCCGTCGAGTTCGACGCGGAGCATCTGGCCGATGCCGCGACCGTCGTTCCGGGCGTGGGCCGTGTCGGAGAACGCAAGGTCGCCTACACGGAAGGAACCATGTACGACGCAATCCGCACCTTCAAGGCGGTCACCACGATCGTCTCGGCCGCGGTGGAGGAGACGTATGGCTGACCAGCAGGCTCTCGACGAGGTCGTGACCTTCGCGTCCGACCTGATCCGCATCGACACCACCAACCGGGGCGGCGGCGACTGCCGCGAACGCCCCGCCGCCGAGTACGCGGCGGCCCGGCTCGCCGAGGCCGGTCTCGAACCCACCCTCCTGGAGCGGACCGAGGGCCGCACCAACGTGGTCGCCCGCCTGGAGGGCACCGACCCCTCCGCGGACGCCCTCCTCGTCCACGGCCACCTCGACGTGGTGCCCGCGGACGCCGCCGAGTGGAGCGTTCACCCGTTCTCCGGGGAGATCCGCGACGGCGTGCTCTGGGGCCGCGGCGCGGTGGACATGAAGAACATGGACGCGATGATCCTCTCCGTGGTCCGCTCCTGGGCACGCGAGGGCGTACGGCCCCGCCGCGACATCGTGATCGCCTTCACCGCCGACGAGGAGGACAGCGCCGTCGACGGCTCCGGCTTCCTCGCCGACCAGCACGCGGGGCTGTTCGAGGGGTGCACCGAGGGCGTCAGCGAGTCCGGCGCCTACACCTTCCACGACGGCTCCGGCGGACGGATCTACCCGATCGGCGCCGGTGAACGCGGCACCGGCTGGCTGCGGCTGACCGCACGCGGGCGGGCCGGGCACGGCTCCAAGGTCAACCGTTCCAACGCCGTCACCCGCCTCACCGCCGCGGTCACCCGCCTCGGCGAGCACAGCTGGCCGCTCCACCTCACCCCGACCGTCCGCGCCGCACTCTCCGAACTGGCCGCGCTCTACGGCATCGACGCCTCCCGGTACGACCTCGCCGACTCCGACCAGGTCGACGAGCTGCTGGTGAAGATCGGCCCGGCCGCCGCCCTGGTCGAGCCGACGCTGCGCAACAGCACCAACCCGACCATGCTGGACGCCGGTTACAAGGTCAACGTGATCCCCGGCGAGGCGGGCGCCCACGTCGACGGACGCTTCCTGCCCGGCGGCGAGCAGGACTTCGAGCGCACCCTCGACGAACTGACCGGCCCGGACGTCGAATGGGAGTACTACCACCGCGAAGGCGCCCTCCAGGCCCCGGTGGACTCCCCGACCTTCGCCAAACTGCGCGCCGCCGTCGAGGAGTTCGACCCCGAGGCGCACACCGTGCCGTACTGCATGTCCGGCGGCACCGACGCCAAGCAGTTCGCCAAGCTGGGCATCACCGGATACGGTTTCGCCCCCGTGTGGCTGCCCGAGGGCTTCGCCTACCAGGCGCTCTTCCACGGAGTGGACGAACGGGTTCCCGTCGAAGGACTTCACTTCGGCGTCCGGGTGCTGGACCGTTTCCTGCGGACGGCGTGACAGAGATGGGGGACAAGGTGCGCACACAGGCCTACGGGACATGGCCCTCGCCGATCGGGGCGGCGCTCGCCGCCGACCACGACGGAGCGCCGCAGTACCCGGGCTTCGTCGGCGACGAGGTCTGGTGGACCGAGCCGAGACCCGCCGAGGGAGGCCGCCGGGCCCTGGTGCGCCGCCGCGCCGACGGCACCGAGGAATCGGTGCTGCCCCCGCAGTGGAACGTGCGCAGCCGGGTCATGGAGTACGGCGGCCGGCCCTGGACCGGAACCGTCCGGGACGGCCGGCCCGTGATCGTCTTCGTGAACTTCGCCGACCAGCGGCTCTACCGCCACGAGCCGGACGGCGGCGCCGAGCCGCAGCCGCTCACGCCGCTCTCCGCGGTCGGCGGCGGACTGCGCTGGGTCGAGCC
>NZ_JACADT010000687.1:0-3086 GCF_013421635.1 Streptomyces sp. UH6
CGGCTCCCCCGAACCGTCCGGACCCGCTCCCCCGTGCTCCCCCAGGGCTCTGCTCCCCCGTGAGCCCTCGGCCTTCAGGCGACCAGTTCGCCGAAGGCTTCCTCCTCGTCACGGCCCAGTCCGAGGACCTGGTCCTCGCGCAGCCGCCGCAGCGACCGCCAGATGCTGGACTTGACCGTGCCGACACTGATGTCGAGGATGTCCGCGATCTCCGGATCGGTGCGGCCCTCGTAGTAGCGCAGCACCAGCATGGTCCGCTGCGGCTCGGGAAGCCGGGCGAGCGCCTGCCACAGGACGGTGCGCAGCTCGGTGCCGCGCATCGAGTCCAGGTCGCCGACGGTCTCCGGCAGTTCCTCGGTCGGGTATTCGTTGAGCTTGCGGCGGCGCCAGGCGCTGATGTGCAGGTTGGTCATGGTGCGCCGCAGGTAGCCGCCGACCGCCGCCTTGTCGCTGATCCGGTCCCACGCCCGGTAGGTGGAGAACAGCGCGCTCTGCAGCAGGTCCTCCGCCTCGAAGCGGTCACCGGTCAGGTGGTAGGCGGTGGCGTACAGCGAGGCCCGCCGCTCCCGCACGTAGGCGGTGAACTCGGCCTCCGAGAGCCCGCCTTCGGTGCGTCCGGCCGCCTGGTCCCCCCGGACCGGACCGGACGCCGCCCGCTGGGCGGGCACCGAAGGCTTCCCCGGCACGGACGCGGGGGCGGACGCCGGCTGGGCCGGAACGCCGTGCCGGCTGCCGCCGGCCCCTCGTACGCAGCCCCGCGCCCCCACGACGCCGGACCGCTCCCCCCGGATCACCACGTCGTGCAGACGCGTGGCCACTGCGCCAGTGCCATTGCTGAGCAGAGTGCTCATCCCGCGCCTCCCGTCATGTTCCTGTCCGTGAGGAAAATGTTGCCGGGGACACTTCATGACGGTGTCCGCCGACTGTCACAGACCTGTCACAGGCCCCACCCACTGTGCGCGCCGCGCGGCCGGCGCGCGCCGGGAGCACGGCCGGGGGCCCGTCCCGAACATCCGGTGCGGTGACCGGAATTCCCTCCCCGGGGACCATGGGCCAGAATGAGCGCGTGCCTTCCCTGTTGCTGATCGAGGACGACGACGCCATCCGTACGGCCCTGGAGCTCTCCCTGACCCGCCAGGGGCACCGCGTGGCGACCGCTGCGAGCGGTGAGGACGGTCTGCAGTTGCTGCGCGAGCAGCGACCGGATCTGATCGTGCTGGACGTCATGCTGCCCGGTATCGACGGTTTCGAGGTCTGCCGGCGGATCCGCCGCACCGACCAGCTGCCGATCATCCTGCTGACCGCGCGCAGCGACGACATCGACGTGGTGGTCGGGCTGGAGTCCGGCGCCGACGACTACGTGGTCAAGCCCGTGCAGGGCAGGGTGCTGGACGCCCGGATCCGCGCGGTGCTGCGCCGCGGGGAGCGGGAGTCCAGCGACTCGGCGTCGTTCGGCTCGCTGGTCATCGACCGTTCCGCGATGACCGTGACCAAGAACGGCGAGGAACTCCAGCTCACGCCGACCGAGCTGCGGCTGCTGCTGGAGCTGAGCCGCCGCCCCGGCCAGGCGCTGTCCCGCCAGCAGTTGCTGCGGCTGGTGTGGGAGCACGACTACCTGGGCGACTCCCGTCTGGTGGACGCGTGCGTGCAGCGGCTGCGCGCCAAGGTGGAGGACGTGCCGTCCTCCCCGACGCTGATCCGCACGGTGCGCGGCGTCGGCTACCGCCTGGACCAGCCGCAGTGACCGCTGCCCGGTCGTCCGACACCGGCCCTGCCGCGCCGGTTCCGTCCGCCGAGCGGGGCGGCGCCACCGGTGCCAGGTCGTCGCGGGCCCGTTCCCTGCGCCTCACCAGCCTGCGGCTGCGGCTGGTCCTCGTCTTCGGTCTGGTCGCGCTGACCGCGGCCGTCACGGCGTCCGGGATCGCGTACTGGCTGAACCGCGAGGCGGTGCTGACCCGCGCGCAGGACGCGGTGCTGCGCGACTTCGAGCAGGAGATGCAGAGCCGGGCGGGCGCGCTGCCGGGCGATCCCACCCAGGACGACCTGCAGCGTGCCGCCGACCTGATGTCCGACAGCAGTCAGCACTTCAGCGTGCTGCTGATGTCCACCGCGCCCGACGGCCGGGTGATCACCGCCGGGCCGGACATGCTGGACACGTTCACGCTGGACGACGTGCCGCGCTCGCTGCGCGAGGCGGTGAACCGCGAGCAGAAGCTGACCGCCGCCAACTCCTCCCCGTACCACCTGTACTGGCAGCGGACGGTGGACGAGGACGGCACTCCCTACCTGGTGGCCGGGGCCAAGGTGGCCGGCGGGCCGACCGGTTACATGCTGAAGTCGCTGGAGCCGGAGGCCAAGGACCTCAACTCGCTGGCCTGGTCGCTGGGGATCGCCACCGCGCTGGCGCTGGTGGGCTCAGCGCTGCTGGCGCAGGCCGCCGCCACCACCGTGCTGCGTCCGGTGCACCGGCTGGGCATCGCCGCCCGCCGTCTCGGCGAGGGCAAGCTCGACACCCGGCTCCAGGTCTCCGGCACCGACGAACTGGCCGAACTGTCACGGACGTTCAACCGGACCGCCGCCGCGCTGGAGCAGCGGGTGGCGGAGATGAGTTCCCGCGACGAGGCGTCCCGCCGGTTCGTGGCCGACATGTCGCACGAGCTGCGCACACCGCTGACCGCGATCACCGCGGTGACGGAGGTGCTGGAGGAGGAGCTCGACGCGGAGACCGGCGGCATCGACCCGATGATCGAGCCGGCCGTGCGGCTGGTGGTCAGCGAGACGCGGCGGCTGGGCGACCTGGTGGAGAACCTGATGGAGGTCACCCGCTTCGACGCGGGCACCGCCCGTCTGGTCCTCGACGACGTCGACATCGCCGACCAGATCACCGCCTGCGTGGACGCCCGGGCCTGGCTGGACGCGGTGGAGCTCGACGCCGAGCGCGGGGTGACGGCGCGGCTCGACCCGCGCCGGCTGGACGTGATACTGGCCAACCTGATCGGCAACGCCCTCAAGCACGGCGGGTCGCCGGTGCGGGTCGCGGTCCGGGTGGAGGACGCGCCGGACGCGGTGCTCGCTCCGCACGAGTC
>NZ_JACADT010000688.1:0-3079 GCF_013421635.1 Streptomyces sp. UH6
TCCACGACCTGCGCGGACCTCGCCCGTGTGCGCGGCGGATGCGCGGGCAGCAGTTGTGGGGAACGCCACCGAGGACGCGGCCGTCCGCGCCGTCGTTCCCGTCCGGCGTTTCCTAGGGTGGAGGGAACGCCCTGTTCCCTTCACGGCCCGCGCGGCTCCGGAGACTCCATGCACCTTTCGTCCTTGGCCGCCGCTCAGCCGGAGAAGCCGGGCGGCATCGCCGGCTGGGCCGTCGACCTGGTCGAGAACCTGGGCGGTCCGGGTGCCGGGCTGGCCATCGCGCTGGAGAACCTCTTCCCGCCGCTGCCCAGCGAGGTGATCCTGCCGCTCACCGGCTTCGCCGCCGGGCAGGGCGTCCTCAGCCTGGCCTCCGCGCTGTTCTGGACCACGCTGGGATCGGTGGTCGGAGCGGTGGCCCTCTACTGGATCGGCATCCTCCTCGGACGCCGCCGGCTGTACGCGATCTGGGCCAGGCTGCCGCTGGTGAAGACGTCCGACCTCGAGCGGACCGAGGAGTGGTTCGCCCGGCACGGCACCAAGGCGGTGTTCTTCGGCCGCATGGTGCCGGTCTTCCGCAGCCTGATCTCCGTGCCGGCCGGGCTGGAGCGGATGCCGCTTCCGGTGTTCCTCGGGCTGACCACGCTGGGCAGCCTGATCTGGAACTCGGTGCTGGTGATGGC
Source organism: Streptomyces sp. UH6 (assembly GCF_013421635.1). Classification (NCBI taxonomy): domain Bacteria; kingdom Bacillati; phylum Actinomycetota; class Actinomycetes; order Kitasatosporales; family Streptomycetaceae; genus Streptomyces; species Streptomyces sp. UH6. Next base: position 681 of record NZ_JACADT010000688.1, read on the forward strand.
CGGGTACCTGCTGGGCGACCGCTGGGAGCTCGTCCAGGGATACGTGGGCGTGATCTCCAAGGTGGTGCTGGGCGCCGCGGCCGTGGCGCTGGTGGCCTGGATCGTCGTGCGGCTGCGGGAGCGCCGCCGCTCGGGGGCGGACCGCTCCTGAACGGCCTGGGACTCCCGAACGGCCCGGACGGGGGGACGCCGCCGGGGCGGGCCTGAGCCTCAGCCTGTCAGGCGAGCGTGAGCCTCAGCCGGTCAGGCGGGTGACCAGGTGGTGCCAGGCGTCCTCGACGCGGGTCAGCGTCATGCCGCAGCCGACCGTCAGGTGATGGGTCAGCGAGGTGCCGAGGAAGGCGAGCAGGGTGTGGGCGAGCAGCTCCACATCGCCCCCGGCGCCGTGCTCGCGCAGCAGATGCGTGAGATGGGTGTGCCGCAGCTGGTGGGGCGGGCTGCTCAGATGGCGCAGCGGGTCCGTCTGCAGGGCGAGGAACAGGTCCTGGTGGCAGGCCTCGTGCCGCAGCACGGCCGGGCCGAACGCGTGCAGCCGCTCCAGCGCGGGGGCGCCGGGGCCGACCGGCGGCGGACCGGAGAGGAACGAGGTCTGGAACTGCCGCTCGCGGTGGTCGAGCAGGGCGATCAGCAGACCCGTGCGGTCGCCGAAGCGGCGGAAGACGGTGCCCTTGCCGACGCCGGCCGCCTGGGCGACCGCCTCCATGGTGAGGTGCGCCACGCCGTGCTCGCCGAGCAGCCGGGTGGCCGCGTCCAGCAGCCGGGCCCGGTTCCGCGCGGCGTCCGCGCGCAGGCCGCACGGGCCGCTCGAGGCGTCCACCGGCAACCCGGTCGCGGCGTCGGCGACCTGGAGCGGCTCCCCGGTGGGCGGCGGTACGGCGGTGTCCATGAGCTTCACAGTACCGCAACACAGCCGAAGTGGACCACGGTCCGGATAGGTGGTACAACTTTGAACGAGGGTTGGTGCGGGGCATCCGCTTCCGGCCCCGGCGGCGAGGACGTCTCGCCGTCACGTCTACGTTCCGCTCATCCAGGGAGTGCTCATGTCCGTCCGCGTCCTCGCCCTTGTCGGTAGCCTCCGTGCCGGCTCGCACAACCGCCAGCTCGCCGAGGCCGCCGCCAAGCACGCCCCCGAGGGCGTGGAGGTCGAGCTCTTCGAGGGTCTGGCCGACGTCCCGTTCTACAACGAGGACATCGACGTCGAGGGCTCGCTGCCCGAGGCCGCCGCCCGCCTGCGTGAGGCCGCCGGTGCGGCCGACGCGCTCCTGTTCTTCACCCCGGAGTACAACGGCACCATGCCGGCCGTGCTCAAGAACGCCATCGACTGGCTGTCCCGTCCGTTCGGCGCGGGCGTCCTGTCCGGCCGTCCGGCCGCCGTCATCGGCACCGCCTACGGCCAGTACGGTGGCGTCTGGGCCCAGGACGAGGCCCGCAAGGCGCTCGGCATCGCCGGCGCCGCGGTGGTCGAGGAGCCCAAGCTGGCCATCGCCGGGTCGGTCGTCCGCTTCGCCGAGCTGCACCCGGCCGACGACACCGAGGCCGTCGCCGGCCTGACCGAGGTCCTCGCCCAGGTCGCCGAGCGCACCCGCGCCGCCGCCGCCTGAGCCGCACCGCTCCGCAACCGCCGCGACGGCGGCACGGGTCTCCACCCGTGCCGCCGTCGCGGCGTTTTCCGGACGCCGTCCGGACTGCTCGAGGCTTCCGCACCGCCGTAGGAGACGTCATGACCGTGATACCGCCCCCCGTCACCGCCTCGCAGGTGAGGGCGCCGCTGCCGGGAGGCCCGGTGTGGCGGGTCTTCGGCGACGTGCGCGCCCTGCTGCTGGCGCCGGAACTGCTGCTGCTCCAGGTCGCCCACCCGGTGGTCGGGGCGGGGGTGGCCGACCACAGCAACTTCCGCGCCGAGCCCTGGCCCCGGCTGGGCCGCACCCTGCTCTCGCTCAGCACGGTGATCTACGGCGGCCAGGAGGCGGCGACCGCGGAGGCGCGGCGGCTGATCGGCGTGCACGCCGACATGAAGGGCGTGGACCCCTCCGGGCGCCGGTACCACGCGCTGCACCCCGAGGCCTACCACTGGGTGCACGCCACCCTGGTCAAGGCGCCGGTGGACGCGATGCGGATCTTCGGCCGGGAGATGGACGAGGCCGCACTCGCCGCGTACTACCGGGAGATGAGGAACGTCGGCCGTGTCTGGGGGCTCAAGGAGCACCACCTGCCGCCGGACTGGGAGGCGTTCGTCGCCTACTACGACTCCATGGTCGCCGAGCGGCTGGAGGCGAACCGGTCCGTGCGGGACGTCCTCGACGCGCTGGCCGCCCCGGCGCGACCCGCCCGGTGGATCCCCGAGGCGCTCTGGCGGCCGGTGGGCCGTGCGGCCGGCCGCGTCGCGCTGTTCATCACCG
>NZ_JACADT010000689.1:0-3078 GCF_013421635.1 Streptomyces sp. UH6
CCACTTCCTCCGCCGGAAGGGCGACCAGGCCCAGCTCCGCGCCGGAGGCGAGCAGCCGGTGCGCGGGCAGCACCCGCACCGTGTAGCCGAAGGGCCCCGTCCGGTCCAGGGTCAGCGGGCCCTCGTAGACCCGGTCGCCCTCCGTGTCCGGCCCGTGGGACACCGGCTTCAGCGGGACGGTGGTGGGGGCGGTCAGCCGGTCCTCCGCGTCGACCCGGCCCGCGGCGGCCTGGACCTCCACGTCCTCCGGGGAGAGCCCGCCGAGCCCGACCCGCACCCGCAGGGTCAGGGTGGCCCCGAGTTCGGCGGTGCTGGCCGCGGACGAGGTCTCCACGTGGCCCACCCGGACGGCCGGCCAGCCACCGCGGACCCTCGCCTTCCACTCCGCCAGTTCGCGCGCCGCATCGGCCGTCATCGCCCGGTGCGAGCGCGCGGCGGGCGCGTAGAGCCGCTCCACGTACTCGCGCACCATCCGCCCCGCCAGCACCTTGGGCCCCAGGTGGGTGAGGGTCCGCCGGACCATCTCGATCCACCGGTCGGGCAGTTGGGTGGAGCCGCCCTTCTCGTAGAACCGGGGCGTGACCCGCTGCTCCAGCAGGTCGTACAGGGCGGCGGCCTCCAGGTCGTCCCGCCGCTCGGGGCCGGTGCCGGTGCCGTCGGCGGTGGGGATCGCCCAGCCGAAGTCCGGCTGGTACCACTCGTCCCACCAGCCGTCCAGGACCGAGAGGTTGAGGCCGCCGTTGAGCGCCGACTTCATCCCGCTAGTGCCGCACGCCTCCAGCGGGCGGAGCGGATTGTTCAGCCAGATGTCGCAGCCCGGGTACAGCTTCTGCGCCATGCCCATGCCGTAGTCGGGCAGGAAGACGATCCGGTGCCGCACCCGCGGGTCGTCGGCGAACCGCACCAGTTCCTGGATCAGGCGCTTCCCGCTCTCGTCGGCCGGGTGCGCCTTGCCCGCCACCACCAGCTGCACCGGCCGTTCGGGGTGCAGCAGCAGCGACCGCAGCCGTTCGTGGTCGCGCAGCATCAGGGTGAGCCGCTTGTAGGACGGCACGCGGCGGGCGAAGCCGATGGTCAGCACGTCGGGGTCGAGCACGCCGTCGATCCAGCCGAGTTCGGCGTCCCCGGCGCCGCGCTGCCGCCAGGCCTCGCGCAGCCGCCGCCGGACCTCCTCCACCAGCTGTCCGCGCAGCGACCGGCGCAGCTCCCAGATCTCCTCGTCGGAGATCTCCGCCACGCCGTCCCACCGCTCGGAGCCGCCGACGCTCAGCGCCTCCTCGGCCCGCCGCTCGCCGACGCCGCGCGCGCCGAGCCGGAGCACCTCGGGGGCCACCCAGGTGGGCGCGTGGACGCCGTTGGTGACGGAGGTGATCGGCACCTCCTCGGGGTCGAATCCCGGCCAGAGTCCGGCGAACATCTCCCGGCTCACCCTGCCGTGCAGCAGCGAGACGCCGTTGGCCCGCTGGGCCAGGCGCAGGCCCATCACCGCCATGTTGAAGACGCCCGGGTCGCCGCCGGGGTAGGTCTCGGCGCCCAGCCGGAGCACCCGGTCGACGTCGATCCGCGGCAGCTCGCCGTCCTGCCCGAACTGGCGGGCGACCAGGTTGCGGTCGAACCGGTCGATGCCCGCCGGCACGGGGGTGTGGGTGGTGAAGACCGTCCCGGCCCGGACCGCCTCCAGGGCGGCGTCGAAGTCCAGTCCCTCGGAGACGAGTTCGTGGATGCGTTCCAGGCCGAGGAAGCCGGCGTGTCCCTCGTTGGTGTGGAACACCTCGGGCCGGGGGTGGCCGGTGAGCTCGCAGTACTCGCGTACCGCCCGGACACCTCCTATGCCGAGCAGCATCTCCTGGAGCAGCCGGTGCTCACTGCCCCCGCCGTACAGCCGGTCGGTGACGCCGCGTTCGCCGGCCCCGTTGTCCTCGACGTCGGAGTCGAGCAGCAGCAGCGGCACCCGGCCCACCTGGGCGAGCCAGATCCTGGCCCGCAGCGAGGTGCCGCCTGGCAGGGCGAGCGAGACGTGGGCGGGGGTGCCGTCGGCGCGGGCGAGCGGGGTGAGGGGCAGCTCGTTGGGGTCGAGCACCGGGTAGTGCTCCTGCTGCCAGCCGTCGCGGGAGAGCGACTGGCGGAAGTACCCGTGCCGGTAGAGCAGCCCCACGCCGATCAGCGGGACGCCGAGGTCGGAGGCGGCCTTGAGGTGGTCGCCCGCCAGGATGCCGAGGCCGCCGGAGTACTGCGGGAGGGCGGCGGTGATGCCGAACTCCGGCGAGAAGTAGGCCACGGCGGCGGGCAGGCCGTCGGACTGCTCCTGGTACCAGCGCGGGCCCCCGGTGTACTCGGCGAGGTCCTCGGCGACCGCGGCCAGCCGGGCCGTGAACCCGGCGTCCCCGGCGAGTTCGGCGAGCCTGGCCGGCGGGACGCTGCCCAGCAGACGCACCGGATCGCCGCCGCAGGCCGCCCAGCGTTCGGGATCGACCGACCGGAAGAGGTCACGGGTCCCGGCGTGCCACGACCAGCGCAGGTTTCGCGCCAGATCGCTGAGCGGGCGGAGGGGTTGGGGGAGGACGGGTCGGACGGTGAATCGACGGATCGCCTTCACGTTTCCACCTCGGCTGGGCGTGCGGAGGAGGGACACATCCGTACGAATGTGTCCCCGTCGTCACCCCAGACGGTATCCGCGCGGAGCCGGATCAACCACGGCGCGCGGCTTTCCGGCGTGCCGCCGGAGCACGCGGGGCACGAGGCCGCACAACGTGCCACGACGCGCGGGGCGTGCGGGTGAAATACCCGCCGCCAGGCCGGGAATACGACGAACGACGTACACGTCCGTCTCGTCTCGATCGGGCATGAGTCCGGTCTTGTGCTCCCGGATACGCATGAGTAGTTAACAAAGCGCCGGATTGCTCACCCGAAGAGGGTGGGAAGGCTCCCCCGGTACCCCCTTCGGTGGCTCTCGCGGGAACCGCCTCCCACATCTCCCCATCCGCCCACCCACGTTGACGCGGAGGAGTGGTCATGCCCGCCACACATCGTCCGACGGCCCGTACCACGGAGCCGGACGCAGCAGCCCGCCCACGTCCG
>NZ_JACADT010000069.1:0-12118 GCF_013421635.1 Streptomyces sp. UH6
TCGCGGCCCCTAGACTCGGCCGTCGCAGACCGAGGGCAGGGGGAGCGCGATGACGACCGGTGGCCAGGTCGCGGCGGTGAGCCGCCACGAGGAGTACGGGTTCAGCAAGCCCAACCACGCCTCCGTCACCCTGCTCGAGGGTCTCGGGGTGGAGGGCGACGTCCACGCGGGCGAGACGATCCGCCACCAGTTCCGCATGACCTACGAGCCGGACCTGCCCAACCTCCGCCAGGTCCACCTGATGCACGAGGAACTCTTCGACGAGCTCGCGCTCAAGGGCTACGCGGTCTCCGCGGGCCAGCTCGGGGAGAACATCACCACCCGCGGCGTGGATCTGCTCGGCCTGCCCACCGGCTCCCTGCTCCACCTGGGCGAGGAGGCGGTGCTCGAGGTGACGGGACTGCGCAATCCGTGCGCGAAGATCAACGACTTCCGGGGCGGGCTGCTCGGCGAGATGTTCGCCATCGATCCCGGGACCGGGGAGTTCACCTTCAAGGCCGGCGTCATGGCCGTGGTCCGCCGAGGAGGGACGGTCCGCCCCGGTGACGCCGTCGAGGTCGCACTCCCGGCCCCTCCCCACCGGCCCCTGGAACGAGTCTGAGACGCAGGTGACCCGCGCGCGGCAGGTTCCCCTGGACGGGTCGGACCAGCCTGGCCCGCATGGAGGACTTCAACGGGGTGGAAGTCGTCGCGTTCCCGGATGCGGCAGCCTTCGAGGACTGGCTGGCCGAGCACCACACCCGCCGCGAGGGCGTGTGGGTCAAGGTCGCGAAGAAGGCCTCGGGGATCGCGTCGGTCACGGACGGCGAACTGGTCGACGTGGGGCTGTGCTGGGGCTGGATCTCCGGGCAACGCCGGGGCCTGGACGACCGGTACTACCTGCAGAAGTACGGGCCACGAAGGCCGAGGAGCCTGTGGTCGCGGGTGAACGTCGAGAAGGTCGCGGCGCTGGCGGCGGCGGGCCGGATGCGGGAGCCGGGCCTCGCCGAGGTCCGGCGGGCCCAGGAGGACGGCCGCTGGGACCGCGCGTACGCGTCGCAGGCGACGGCCGCCGTCCCCGACGACCTCGCCGCGGCGCTCGCCGCCGACCCGGTCGCGGGTGCGGCGTTCGACGCGCTCGACCGCACCGCCCGCTACCTCGTGCTGCTCCCACTGCTCCAGGCCGCGACGCCGGAGACCCGGCGGACGCGGCTGCCCGTGCCGTTGACCGACCCGTACGCAGGCTGAGGGGAGCGAACTGCTCATCCGTGCCTCCGGTGGCAAACCGACCGACCCCGGACGTGAGGGAACGCGCGGAGACGTACACGGACCGCGCCCTCCCTGGGCGAAGAGACCGGTACTCGCGCACGGGCCTACCTGACGGCTTACTGTCCATCGAGCAAGGCGCACAGGATGCGTAGCCGCACGGGGTGCACGAGGAGATCGACTGGTTCCGGAGCTGGCTGCTCGGCGTTGTGGCTCCGGTGGGGGAGGAAGGGTTCGGCTCCCCTCCAGAATGAGGCCGGTGGGAGGACGTGTCGTCGGGTGCATCGAGCGTGCTGCTCGAGGTGGTCGGCAAGGCCGTACACGGGGCCTGACCGTTCTGCGGATTGCGCGGTCAGGGACCTGTCGGGAGACTGACGGAGGCGGAGACGGATTGAGGGTGCCTGTCCGCCGTACACCGGGCGGGTGAGCTCGGCCAACGCGACTGCGATCGTGGCGGGGGCCGCTGGTGTTTAGGTGCGGTCTTCTTCGGCGAGCCGCACCAGGACATCCAGGTCCGGGACGTCGAGCGCCGGTATCCGCAGCCAGGCGAACGGGAATCCGTACGCGCCGCCGTCGGCCTCGTACTCCATGCGGAGCATCGCGCCCAGTTCCTCTTCGTCCTCGGAGAAGATGACGACGCTGTAGCGGCATGAGGTGATGGTGCGCCAGGGGATCATCTTGCCGTCATGGTGCAGTCCTTCCGCCGTGGCGGTCAGTGGGCCGAAATTCACCTGGCCGCCAGCCGCGAGTGTCGCCTTCGCCCTGGCGAGATGCAGTTCGGTCACCGGAGCGGTGACGCGCTGCATCAGCGGCGCGATGCCGGAGGGCGGCGAGGACGACAACCGGCCGGTGCGAAAGGCGGGCTCCGGCGTGACGACGGGCGGGTCGGCCAGCAGCGAGCCCACGACCGTGCCGTCGGTGAACTCCAGCAGCAGTTCATGCAGCCACTTCGTGATCACCACACCGTCGGCCGCTTCGCCGTCCATGTCGTTGGCGTGCCACACGTGGGCTACCTCCGACCACTGATAGGCGCGGCGCTCACCGCCGTCGGTCAGCACCACGCCGCCATCGTGCACGGCGAGCGTCACCGCCCGCCGCCCGCCAGGTCCGTCGACATGCGCAGGCAGCGTCCCGCGCGCCGACCCGGCCGAGAACTCCGGCTCGCCCGTCACCGGCACGTCCTTCTCCGGCGGGGACTTCTTTCGCCACCAACCAGCCATGAGCTCTCCCCCCGGCGTCGCCATGCAACACCGGTGGTTTGCACCGGAGTTGGCCAACAACTGCACCCCGGCGAGCACACTATCCGGCGGACAGGATTCGGGGCCAGAGCATCGTGTGCGGCTGTACGCGATGCAAGTCGTCGAGGGCGGCCTCCACTCGGCTGGGATCAAAGGGATGCCATAACCGCCAGCCCGGCGAACTCGTCCGTCAGCTCCGGGCCGCCCGGCCGCCAGGACCCGACCGCTCTCCAAACCTGATTCCTGCGCCGACGCACGGTAGTTGTCACATAGGCGCGCTGGTTGTCACCGGCGTAGTGGAGTACGTGCGGTGCGACTGTTCGGCATCACCGAGCAGGCCGGCACGTGTGACCTCGGCGCGGCCCACTCGCAACGCACCGCCAAGCTGCTCCGGTAGCCCGCCTGTTTCAGCTTTGCATCGTGGCGAGCCAGTCGGTCAGCAGGCTGTTGACCTCGTCGGGGCGTTCCTGCTGGATCCAGTGGCCGCAGCCTTCCAGGATGTGGGAGGCCGACAGGCCGGGGAGGGTGGTGGAGTAGGCGTTGATGGCGTCGGACATCCAGGTGGTGGAAGCGTCCAGGGCGCCGCCGATGAACAGGGACGGCTGCTTGATCGGGGCTCCGCGGTGGGGGGCGAGTTCTTCCCAGTCCCGGTCCATGTTGCGGTAGCGGTTGAGCGCACCGGTCAGGCCGGTGCGCTCGAACTCCGCGGCGTAGACGTCGAGGTCGTCCTCGCTCAGCCAGGCCGGGAGGACCTCCGTGGGGAAGCGGTCGCGCAGCCGGCCGCCGCGGGCGATGAAGTGCGGGTCGGGCTCGCCCTGGGCGGGCATGGTGTCGGCGGACAGGGCCGCGTAGAAGCCCGCGAGCCAGCCGCGGACGTCGGGCTCGATCTCCGCCTCGGCGCGGCCGGGCTCCTGGAAGTAGGAGACGTAGAACTCCTGCTCGGGGCCGCCGATCCGGCCGAAGATGTCGGTGGGGCGGGGGCCGCCGGGCGGCGCGTAGGGGACGCTCAGCAGGCCGACGGCGCTGAAGGTCTCGGGGTGGAGCAGGGCGGAGGCGGCGGCGATGTTGGAGCCCCAGTCGTGGCCGACGACCACCGCGTTCTCCTCGCCGAGGGCGCGCACGACGGCGACGTTGTCCTCCACCAGGTCGAGCATCCGGTAGGCGTCGGTCGCCTCCGGCTTGGAGGAGCGGCCGTAACCGCGCACGTCGATCGCCACCGCCCGGTAACCGGCCGCGACGAGGGCCGGGAGCTGGCGGCGCCAGGAATACCAGGACTCGGGGAAGCCGTGGACGAGCAGGACCAGCGGGCCGGTGCCCTGCTCTACCAGGTGCAGGCGCCCGGCAGGGGCCTCGACGGTGCGGTGGCGGAGTGCGACGGTCGGCTCGGATCGCATGGGATTTTCTCCTTGGTTCGCGGGCGGCCGGTGGAAACCCGTCGATCATGCGGCGTTGCGGCCACTTGGCGCGATCAGCGTTGCCATTCTGGCAAGGTTGCAGGACAGGGCGGCGAAGCGGCGCGACGGGAAGGAACGGGGACGGTGGCAGGTGACGACGTGACCCAGACGCTGGCGGCGATGGGGCCGCGGCTGCGGGTCGTGCGCGAGCGCCGTGGCGTCACACTCGCCGATGTCAGCCGCGCGACCGGCATCTCGCCCAGCACGCTGTCGCGGATCGAGACCGGCCGGCGCAAGCCCACCCTGGAGGTGGTGCTGCAGCTGGCGAAGGAATACGCAGTCGCCCTGGACGAGCTGGCCGGCACCGCACCCGCCCCTGCGACCGAGCCCCGCAGCACGGCGCCGCACAGCTTCGGCGACGACAAGGCGGTGTTGCCGCTGACCCCATACGTCGGCGGCCTGCACGCCCACAAGCACGTCCTGCCTGCCGTCGCGAAGCCGCCCGGGCGGCCCCGGCAGGTGTCCCACGAGGGCTACGAGTGGCTGTGCGTCCTGTACGGGCGGTTGTGGCTCACACTCGGCGACCAGGACCTCGTCCTGACTGCCGGGGACGTCGTCGAGTTCGACACCCGCATCCCCCACGGAGTCGCGAACGCCGGCCCCGCCGGGCCGGTCGAGTATCTGATCATGTTCGGGCCTCAAGGAGAACGTCTACGGCTGCGCACCCCTCCAGCCGCCGACCGCGGGACTGGTGGCAGAAAGGCTGCTGAATGAGCAGTTGTGACAAGCCGCGTGCCTCGTCGGTGACAACCACACTGCTTCGCTCGGCCTCATTCGCCACGTCATCCGGCACTGCCGGTGACAACTACTGAGCTTCGGCTCAATTCCTGAGCCGAAGCACGATAGTTGTCACATGAGCAGGCGTGTTGTCACCTGCGAGGCAACGTCATCGGATCCCGGCATGCCTCATCCTCGCCTCGGCTTCGTTGCGTCCCAGCGCATCGAAGCCGTCGAGATGGAACTTCTTGGCGTTGGCAGCGCGCACCCACAGGCCTGCCGCCCAGCACAGTTGCAGTTCGTAGTTGCTCAGCGCCCGCCCGCGCGCGGTTCGGTACTCCTCCAGGAAGGCCACCGTCCGTTCGACCGAGGCGTCTGCACCGGTGGGCCCGCCCTCGAACATGGCGGAGGCCTGGCCGATGATGACAACCTCGGGCTCGTAGACCACGCTGTCCCAGTCGTGGACCGCGAGTGGCCGGCCGTTGCGAAACTTCACAGTGCGGCCGTCCCAGTCTCCGTGTCCGAACACGCAGGCAGCGTCGCGCACCTCTTCCAGCCGCTCGCGTAAGGCCGTGCCGAGTTGGTCGAGCCACGCCGTGGCGGAGCACCGTTCAGCTTTGAGGTCGACGTTCCGGTCGTCCGGGACCGGCCAGACGCCGTTCTCCTTGTGGTACCAGTGGACCCATGCGGGAGCTGGTCGGAGCAGCGGCTGCGAATCCAGATTCTCTGCGCGGGTCACGAAGTCGGCCAGAAGGCCGGCGAACTGGCGGGGGGCATCGGCGGGCGCGGGCTCGCCACCCCCTGGCACGGAAGTCTCGGCGCCGGCGACCTTCCCGCCCAGCGGCAACGGACCGGTCAATGGTTCCGGGCAGGGGAAACCCGCCTGCCACATCCAGCGTTGCACCCAGGTACAGACTCCCAGCCGCGCATCGGCGTCGCGGATCTTCAGCTCCACCTCGCGGCCGTTCGTCAGCCGCAGGCCGTGGACCACGGACAGGTTCCCCGCCGTGAACATGCGCTCTCCCCGCTTCTCACCGATGCTCGGGAGCCGGCCGTGCCGAGCCGGCTCGCGAGCGCTTCCATCGCGATGGAGAGCTTCGGGCAGCCATCGTTTCCGCTTGCTGCGCTGTGCCACTCATCGGTCCCCGTGGCCGGCGCGGGGGAGCCTCACCGATCGCGGCCCGCGACCCGCGACGCTTCACGCCGAGCCGGCAGTCGGCAGTCGGCCGTCGACCCGTCGATCACCAGTCCCGGGTGGCGATCAACTCCTCCACGTCCGCATCCGTGAACCCGTAGGCCGACGCCACGAACCAGAAGTCCTCGGCGATCGCTTCCCGCGCGACGGTCTCGATCTCGCTTCCCGCTGCCGCGAATTCCTCATCCAGGAGGTTGAATTCCTCCGTCGCGTCCTGGGTGAGCGCGTAGAGAGCCGCCAGGTTCGACGGCTGCTCGGCCTCGATCCGCTCACACAGCCGCAGCAGGATCGCCCTGCCCTTGTCAACGACGTGGTCGGGGTAGTACGAGTCCGCGTACAGCTGCCGCAGGAACGCGTGCCCTGCTGCCTGCTGGTTCGTGATCGGCACAGTGGTGTCCCGTCCTCTGGGAGAAGTGACACGCCGATCATGCACGGCGCCACCGACAACGACTCCACCCTTCGGCGTCGGGGCCGGCCCTGACCGGTGCCCTCACACGCGCCGCTCACCGAATACGACCGGTCGTCCAGGGTGCGGGGTGTCTCGGTGACGCGGGCGGTGGCGATGATCCGACCGATGTCGCGGGTCGGGTGAGCACCCAGGGCAGGGCGGTGAGATCGCTGATCAGGACGAGGTGTGCGGTGGGCATGCGCCTACGTCAGCGAGTGGCGCGAGCTCGGCGGACCGGGCGGGGTGTGCGGGGCGTCGGGAAGAGTCACAGGCGTTCCTGGCGCCAGGGGTCGAGGGCGTGCTTGCCGAGGGTCTCACCGGCTTCGAGTCGCCGCAGGATCGTCGGCCCCTCGGCCAGGGCATGGACGTGGGGGGTGCCGGGCGTGTACACGCCGTGGGCGATGAGGGCCTCGATCTCGACGAGCAGCGACCGGTAGACGGACGGGGCCGCGACCGTCAGCGCACCGATGTGCAGGCCCTTGACCTGGACCTGGTGCGTGAAGACCAGATCGTGTGTGGTCAGGGTGGCGTCGCCGGAGGCGGCGCCGAACACGACGACGCGTCCGGTGAAGGGTTTGGTGACCGACAGGCTGGTCTTGAAGGTGGCCTTTCCCACCGATTCGAGGGCCAGGTCGACGCCGTCGGTCAGGCGGGTGATCTCCTCCGCCAGGTCGGGGCGCCGACTGTCCAGGACCTCGTCGGCGCCGAGGGCCTTGACGGTGTCGTGCTTCGCCGGTGACGCCGTGGCGATCACGCGTGCGCCGTAGTGGCGGGCGAGGCGCACGGCGGCTTGCCCCACCCCGCCGGCCGAGGCATGGACGAGCACCACCTCCCCCGCTTTCACCTCGCCCAGCGGCTTCAGGGCCGCCAGGGCGGTGGCCCAGTTCAGCACCATGCCGAGGGCCTCGGCGTCGCTCCAGCCGGACGGCACCGGAAGGACACCCGCGGCCGGCATCGTCATGTACTGCGCGAACGCGCCCGGGCCGATACCCACGACGTGGGTGCCGAGCCGAAGCGGACTCTCGACGTCCGGGCCGATGCCCACGATCTCGCCGGCGGCCTCGAAGCCCGCCACGTACGGGGCCTGCGGGCCCCCGCCGTACGTTCCACGGGTCTGCATGACGTCGGCGAAGTTGATCCCGGCGGCGCCCACGCGGATGAGGTACTCGCCGGGCCCCGGCGTGGGGCGGCGGCGATCGGTCGTCAGGATCAGATCCTCCGGCCCCCGACGGGACTGCTGGACCAGTGCTCGCACCGTCTGCTCAGCGGTGTTCTCCCGCTCGTTGGTCTCCATGCGCCGAGCGTAGGAAGCTGACACTTACGTCAAGGTCAAGTGGCCTCAGGCATCAGTACGGCGGGCCTCCCGGAGGTAGGCGTCGAGTGCCGCCTGCTGATCGCTGAGTGCGGCGATGCGAGCGGCGAGCCGGTCGCGGTAATCCTGGACCTCGTGCAGGAACTCCGCGCACACCGCGTCGCCGCCGGCATCGGATCCGTCGGTGAGCCGGGGCAGGAGGTCCCTGATCAGCCGCACGGGCAGCCCGGACTCCAGTAACGAGCGGATGACGAGCACCCGGTCGATCGTGGTGTGGCAGTAGTCGCGGAACCCGTTGCTGAAACGGCCGGGGACGATCAGGCCCTCGTCCTCGTAGTACCGCAGCGATCTCGCGCTCACACCGCTGACCCGGGAAGCCTCGCTGATTCTCATACCCGGAGACAACGCCCGGGAGCACCGCGGTCTTCCAGCACTCGCCACGACGAAGCGACGAGCCGCTCAGGCGTCGACAACGTCATGCCCCCGCAACACGAGCCGGCCGAGAGCACCTTGAAGTCGGCGGGAAGGACGTTCGGGGCTCGGGCGAGGCCACGGCCGGCGTCCTTTCGTGATCGGTGTTCCCTGCGAGCAGTCGGCCCGGAACGGCCGCCGTCGCAGGCGCCGTTCACTGGAGGTGGGGCGGCTGTTGGTGCGTGGAGTTCGGCCCAGGTGATCTCGCCGGGGTCGGAGGTGCGGGGGGTGACGCCCCAGGCGTCGGCGAGGGTGTCGACGACGAGGAGGCCGCGGCCCGACTCGCCGCGGCTGCACAGGTTCCACCACCGGGCCGGCGCGAAGGGCCTCGGTTTCGGCATCGTGGTCGTCCCCGACACCCACACCCACACCCACACCCGAACCGACGCCGCGACCGACCCCACCGAGGCGGCGCTCCGCATGACGTACTACGTTCTTGCCACCCGCGCCCGTGAGGAGCTTCACCTCGGCCACGACGGCGACGCGGAGCCGCCGCACCTGGCCCAGGTGCCGCCCCGGCCGCTTCGACGGGGCTGAGACCGTCACCCCCTAGGAGGCGTTCGTATGAGCAGTGCGCAGCCGGCCGGCAGTCTCTGGCGGATGGACGAGGACGACGGTGGCCACCTGGCCGGCCGGTGGTGGAAGTGGGCGCTCTCCGCCCCCGAGCACCGCAACCCCGTCCGGGACACCACCGGTGAGCACGGGGCGTGGGACCAGCCGGCGGACGTGTGGTTCCTCGCCGGCACCTACGGGGGCCGCGTGGAGCGCCGTTGCGCGATACCCGCGGGGCGGCCGGTGTTCTTCCCGGTGCTCAACGTGCAGCACACCTGGGAGTACTCGCAGGAGCACCTCGTGATGCGCTTCGAACGTGCCGACGCCTCGCTGAACGGCGTGCGCCTCGCCCTGCGCGAGTTCCGCGGCGGCTTCCGGCTCGACGGTGAACGGCGCCTGGCCTGGGGTGTCTGGGGCGGTCTGGAACCGCTGGCCCCCGGCCACTACGTGCTCGAGATCAACGGCAGGGCCGGTGACTTCGTCGTCGACACGACGTACCACCTCGCCGTCACGGCGGGGCTCTGAGACCGCTCCGGCGGTCGCTGCGCCGGTGGGGAGTGCCCGCGGGCCGGGGCGACGGGGAACCACCGGCGCCGCCTCCGCTCCGGCCGGCCGGCGTCCGAACCGATTGATCCCCGGCCGGGCAGCCGGTACGGTGCGCCGACCTGCCCGCGGTGACCCAGGGAGTCGTGAAGCATGGGCCTCGTCCCGACTGTTCGCGGAGAGATCGACGCCGGTGAGCTCGGCCGCACGTACATGCACGAGCACCTCTTCATCCGCACGGCCGACGTGCAGCGCAGCCGCCCCGAGGAGTGGGGTGACGACGGGACGCGGATCGCCGACGCGGTGAGCAGGATGCGGGCGCTGGCGGCGCAGGGCGTGCGCACGATCGTGGACCCGACGGTGCTCGGGATGGGCCGGGACGTCGCGCTGGTGCGGCGCGTCGCGGAGCAGGTGCCGGAGCTCAACATCGTGGTGGCGACCGGGATCTACACCTACGACAGCGTGCCGTTCTACTTCCGGCACCGCGGCCCCGGACTCGCGCCCGGGACGCCGGACCCGATGGACGAGCTGTTCGTCGACGAGATCACCCGCGGCATCCCCGGCAGCGGTGGCGTGCGCGCCGGGATGCTCAAGTGCGCCATCGACGCCGAGGGGCTGACGCCCGGCGTGGAGCGCGTGATGCGGGCCGTGGCCCGTGCGCACCACCGCACCGGGGCGCCGGTCACCGTCCACACCCACCCCGGCAGCCGCACCGCGGGTGAGGTGAAGCGGGTGCTGTGCGACGAGGAGCAGGTGGACCCCTCACGGGTCGTCCTCGGGCACAGCGGCGACTCCACGGACTGCGACTACCTCGCCGAACTCGCCGACGACGGCTTCGTACTGGGCATGGACCGGTTCGGTCTCCATCTCGACGTCACCTTCGAGCAGCGGGCCGCGACGCTGGTCGAGATGTGCCGACGGGGGTACGCCGGGAGCATGGTGCTCTCGCAGGACGCCGCCTGTTACATCGACTGGATCGACCCGGAGGCCCTGCCGCTGCTTCCGCAATGGAACCACCTGCACCTGGGAGAGGAAGTCCTGCCCCACGTCCGCGAGTTGGGGGTGACCGACCAGCAGATCAGGACCATGCTGGAGGACGTGCCGCGCCGCCTGCTCGCCGGCACCGGGTGAGGCGGCCGGCGAGCCCCCGCGTCAGGACGCTCCCAACAGGGCCGCGGCGGCCGTCCGGGCGTGACGGGCGGACGACGGGTCGCCGCTGATGCCCGCGGTCACGATCGCTCCCTCGGCGAGCAGGAAGACCGGCTCGACGGCGGCCGGCGCTCCGGCGGCGCGGACCCACCGCGCGATCTGGTCGCGGAAGGCGTCCTTGTGGGAACGCACCTCGGTCAGGACCGCCTCGGAGGACGAACCGAGCTCGCCGAAGGCGTTGATCCAGGCGCATCCGCGGAAGCCGGGTTCGGCGAACCACTCGGCCAGCCAGTCGAAGACCGTGAGCACGCGTTCCCGCCCGTCCGCGACCGCGTCCACCCGGGCGGTCAGACCGCCCCGCCACCGCCGGTCGCGACGCCTGAGCACCGCCACCACGAGGTCCTCCTTGGTCGCGAAGAGCCGGTAGATCCGCTTCAGGGGAAGGCCGGACGCCACCCGGACCTGATCCATGCCGACCGCCTGGATCCCCTGCTCGTAGAAGAGGCGCTCCGCCGTGTCGAGAAGCCCCTCACGCGCCAGGCGGTTCTGCTCCTCGGTGATCGGGGCGGGCATCGGGACTCCTTGCGTTGAGAACGGGCGTTCTCTACCTTAGCCCCCGTGCGTCATGGAGAACGACCGTTCTCTACTTGAGGAGGCCGCTGTGCCGAACGTCCCGAACAGCCCGAAGGGCCCGGAGAGCCAGAACGGCCCGGGCATCCCTGACATCCCCGATGCCCCCGCGACGCCGAGCGCGCCGGAGGAGCGCCCGCCCTGCCCCCCGTTCACCCGGGAGACCGCCCTGCGGAAGGTCCAGGCCGCGGAGGACGCGTGGAACACCCGTGATCCCCGGCGGGTGGCCCAGGCCTACACGCACGACTCGGCGTGGCGGAACCGCGACGTCTTCGTCAGGGGCCGCGAGGAGATCGTCGCCTTCCTGACGAGGAAGTGGGAGCGCGAGCGGGACTACGCGCTGCGCAAGAGCCTCTGGTCGTTCGACGGGAACCGGATCGCCGTGCGCTTCCAGTACGAGTGGCACGACGCGCGGGGCCGGTGGTGGCGCAGCCACGGCAACGAGATGTGGGAGTTCGACGAGCACGGTCTCATGCGGCGGCGCGAGGCGAGCATCAACGACGTCGCCATCCGGGAGGCCGACCGGCGCATCCTCGGGCCGCGGCCCGCCTCCGAACGGGGGATCGACATCCCGCTCGAGTAGCGCCGCCTACGCGGCCGCCCCCGCCGGACACAGCTCCTGCACCGGATCCTCCCCGGACCTGAACCGGGTCTCGGCGGGAACGCCTCGCTTCTGCTGAACGATGCGGAGCCGGGAGAACCGTCCGATGCACCGCAGACGAAGGCGCCGTGACCGCGCCGGATTGTGACCGCCATGAGTGACTACAGGCCCCTGCCGCCGGAACAGCACGGATACGGCCACGACGCGCGCCGAACGGTCCAGGCCTACCCGCCTCCCTCCTCCCGCCCGGCGGCCTTCCCCGACCCGGCTCCCGGGGGCAGGGCCCATGGCGGCGGCACCGGGAAGCACCGGGCGGCCCTGGTGGTCCACACCGTCGCCGACGTCGCGGCGGCCTTCCTGGGGCTGTGGATCGTGCTCTACCTCGCCGACGCCAACCAGGGCAACGTCTTCGTCGACTTCGTCAAGGGCGTCGCCGGCGGCCTGGCCTGGTGGTCGCAGGACATCTTCACCATGGACGCCGAGCCCTTCCGTGTCTTCCTCAACCACGTCCTGCCCGCCGGTGTGTACCTGGTCCTCGGCCACGGGGCCGCGGCCTGGCTCCG
>NZ_JACADT010000690.1:0-3074 GCF_013421635.1 Streptomyces sp. UH6
GGTGCTGGAGCACCCCTGGACGCCGGGACCGCACCGGACGGCGCGCGCCCGGACCGCGCTGGCCGAGGCGTGGTCCCCCGACGAGGAGCCGGTGATCACCGTCGAGGAGAACCGGTTCACGTTCGGGGAACGCGGCCCGCAGCTGCGACTGGGCCGGGACGGCCGGTGGTACGGATACCGGCGACAGGGCGGGGCCTGGTGGCCCACCGGCGAACCGGCCGCCGACCCCGCTGCCGCGACCGCCGAACTGCTGGCGGCGAACGAGAGGCGGCCGTGAGGCCATGCGGAACGTGATCCTGAACATGTCCGTCTCGCTGGACGGCTACATGGAGGCACCGGACGGCGACATCTCCTGGCACCTGGTCGACGAGGAGGTGCACCGGCAGATCAACGGGTTCCTCGCCCCGGCCGGCGCCTTCCTCTGCGGCCGACGCAACTACGTGATGATGGACGGCTTCTGGCCCACGGCCGACCAGGACCCCGACAGCCCGGAGCCGATGCGGGAGTTCGCCGCCCTCTGGCGGGACACCCCCAAGGTCGTCTACTCCCGCACCCTCGAGCGCGTCGGCCGGAACGCCACCCTCGTGCGCGACGTGGTGCCCGAGGAGGTCCGCGCCCTCAAGGAGCGGTCCGGCGGCCCGCTCTTCGTCGGCGGGGCCTCGCTCGCCGCGTCGTTCCTCCGCCACGGGCTGATCGACGAGTTCCACCTCTACGTCCACCCGGTGATCCTCGGCCGGGGCCACCGGATCTTCCCCGAACTGGACGCACGCGTCGGCCTCACCCTCGTCGACACCCGGGTCTTCCCCAACGGCGTCGTCCTGCTCCACCACCGCAGGGCCTGAGCACGGGCGGAACCGGACCGGCCCGGTCCGCGTCCTGCTCCCACATGGCCCGGAACCGGATACGAAGGCACGCCCCCGCCCTGCTCGCCCTGCTGGTGTCCGCCCTGCTGGCGGGGCACGCACTGGTGCCCAACGCAGGCCCCCGCCTCGGGAGCCTCCTGGAGACCTTCCTGCCGTGGACAGGGGCCGTCGTGCCGCCGCTGCTGCTGTTCGTCCTCCTGCGCCGCCGCACGCCCGTGGCCGTGTGCGCGGTGCTGCTGCCGGCCCTGACCTGGGCCTGGCTCTTCGGTCCCCACCTGCTGCCGCGGGACGACCACGGCGCGGACCTCACCGTCGTCCAGCACAACGTGAGCGACGAGAACCCCGACCCGGCCGCCACCGCCCGGGCCCTCGCCCGTCCCGGCCCCGACCTGATCGCCCTCCAGGAAGTCACCTCCGCCACCCTCCCGGTCCTGCGGTCCGCGCTCTCGGCCGACTACCCGCACCACGCCTCCCACGGCACCGTCGCCCTCTTCTCCCGCCACCCCCTCACCGACGTGCGCCCGCTCGACATCCGCCCCGCCGGGGTCGACCCCTCCTGGCAGCGGGCCCTGCGGGCCACCGCGCACCTGCCCCGCCACGGCGAGATCGCCGTCCACGTCGCCCACCTCCCGTCGGTCCGGATCACCCCGACCGCGGGCCTCACCTCCGCCCGCCGCGACGAGAGCGCCCGCCTGCTCGCCGCCGAGATCGACGCCGAGACCCTGCCGCGGGTCCTCCTCCTCGGCGACCTCAACTCCACCCTCGACGACCGCGGCCTCTCCCCCCTCACCTCCCGCCTTCCCGCCCCCGTCCACGGCCTCGCCTTCACCTGGCCCGCCTCCCTGCCCCTCGCCCGCATCGACCAGGCCCTCGCCCGAGGCCCCCGCGCGATCGACGTCACGCCCCTGCCCGGCACCCCCAGCGACCACCTCCCCCTGCTGGCCCGGATCCGTCTCTGACCTCGCCGCGGGTGGCCGGTGCCGCCGCCGCGCGCGGACGTGGGCCGGGGGTGTCATCCGGGCGCGCCGGTGGTCGCCCGGAAGGGCGAAGCGGGGGGCGGGGGACACCGCCGGGGCAACGGTCTGTGAAACAGCGGCTTCGGGGTGGGAATGCCTTGGAATGGAATGTGATGTCGGCCTCATGGGATGGGAATCGATCATCCCGACGCGGCATCGGAGGGCGAAATGAGGTGATTCGTCCTGGACGTCGCGTCGCCGATCGACTCCGGAGCGTAGTTGTTCGGCGCCAATGTACGCGCCATCCCTCACGAAGGGTTATGGTGGAACTCCCCCCCTCGGGCCGGTCCGTCTCCCCCCCACGGACCGGCCCGTTTTCTTTGCCCCGGCAGGGGAGCCCGTGCCCCCAGGGGGCGGGCCGGGGGTGTCGCGGGGCAGGGGTACGCTTCCCGGGGGATCCGCACGGAGGGGCCGACATTCACGTGAAGCTGCGCGACAACCTTCGCCGTCTGCTTGTCAGGGTCTACGCACGCCGCGTCGAGGGCCACCTCGACCACGACCAGGTGCCCAAGCACATCGGCGTGATCATGGACGGCAACCGGCGCTGGGCGAAGGCGGCCGGCGGCACCACCGTCGAGGGCCACCAGGCCGGTGCGGAGAAGATCGAGGAGTTCCTCGGCTGGTGCGCCGAGACGGACGTCGAGGTGGTCACCCTCTGGCTGCTCTCCACGGACAACTTCGACCGCCCGCAGGAGGAGCTCGTCCCGCTGCTCGGCATCATCGAGGGCGTGGTGACCTCCCTGGCCGCGGACGGGCGCTGGCGCATCCATCACGTCGGTACCACGGACGTGCTGCCCGACGGCATGCGGCGCACCCTCAAGGAGGCCGAGGAGGCCACCGCGGGCAACGCGGGGATAGTCGTCAACGTCGCCATCGGCTACGGCGGGCGGCAGGAGATCGTCGACGCGGTGCGGTCGGCCCTCCAGGAGGCCTCCGCGCGCGGTGCGACCCTGGACGAGGCCGCCGAGGCCATCGACGTCGAGCTGATCGGCCGCCACCTCTACACCGGCGACCAGCCCGACCCGGACCTGGTGATCCGTACCAGCGGCGAGCAGCGGCTGTCCGGGTTCATGCTCTGGCAGACCGCGCACTCCGAGTACTACTTCTGCGAGGTCTTCTGGCCGGCCTTCCGCAAGGTCGACTTCCTCCGCGCGCTGCGCGACTACGCCGCCCGCCACCGGCGTTTCGGCGGCTG
>NZ_JACADT010000691.1:0-3069 GCF_013421635.1 Streptomyces sp. UH6
GCCACGGAGACGCGGGAGGGAACACCTCGGGCGGCTCCCAGTGCGCGGCGATCCGCCCGAGAAGCTGGGCGGGGGTGGGCCGGTCGTCGGGGTCCTTCGCCAGGCACGCGAGGACCAGGGCGCGCAGCCGGTCCGACAGGCCGTCCAGCCGGGGATCGGCGGTGACGACCCGGTGCAGGACCGCAAGGGGCGGACCCTGGCCGAAAGGCTCGCTGCCGGTGGCGGCGAAGGCGAGCACGGCGCCCAGGGCGAAGACGTCGCCGGCCGGCCCGACCCGGCCGCCCTCGGCCTGCTCCGGGGACATGAAGCCGGGCGTGCCGATGGCCACGCCCGCCTCGGTCAGCACGGTCGCGTCCATCGCCCGGGCGATCCCGAAGTCGATCACTCGCGGACCGTCCGCGGCCAGCAGCACGTTGGACGGCTTGAGGTCGCGGTGCAGCAGTCCTTCGGCGTGGATCGCCTGCAACGCCTCGACCAGCCCGGCCGCCAGCGGCCACAGCGACTCCTCCGGCAGCGGCCCGCAGGCGGCCACGGCCTCGGCCAGGGACGGCCCGGGGACGTAGACCGTCGCGATCCACGGCGGGTCGTCGTCCGGACCGGCCGCCACGACCGCGGCGGTGAACGCGCCGCTGACGCTCCGGGCGGCCGTGACCTCCCGCCGGAACCGGCTCCGGAAGTCCGCCTGCCGGGCCAGATGCGGGTGCACCACCTTCACCGCCACCGCGCGCCCACCCGGCGACCGGCCCAGGAACACCTCTCCCATGCCTCCGGCGCCCAGCCGGCCGCGTAACACGACATCACGCACCCGCGTCGGGTCACCGGCCGCCAGCGGCTCCATCCCGCGCTCCTCCCGTGCCAGAACTGGTCTCCCGCCCACCGTGCGGTTCTCCTCGACCGCCGTTCGGTGCTTACCCAACCCTCGGGCCTCCAGCATCCGGGCCCGGCGACGGGCATGCGATACAGGCCACGGGGGACGGGCGTGCGGGATGGGCCGGGCGAGGCGGGTTCCGGGCCGTGCGGGGCCTGTCCGGGGAGCCGGAAGGACGGCGGAGGGGCGGCGGAGGGGCGGCGGTGGAGGGGCGTGCGCGGGCGTAATGTTCCCCGAACCCATGATCACATTGCGTGATCATCCGCTCACCCACCATGCTGACTACCCGTCACCGCCGAAGGCGTGTTCGGTCGGCGGAGATGGATTCATCTGTCTGCACGATTTCGGATGTGAGCGATGTCCGCAAGGCAAGTCTGGCCGTACGTCGTGCTGGTGGCGACGTTCGCGTGGAGCACGGCGATGGTCCTGATGGATCACGCCGCGGTGGCGGCGGCCGTGGTCCCCGCAGTGGTGCCCGCCCTGCTGCAGCTCGCGGGGACGAGGCGCGCCGCGAGGGGCGACGCCCGGCGCGCGGTGGGGCGGGCGGGAGAGGCCGGGGGGCCGGAGCCGGGCGCGGAGCCCGAGCGGAACAAGGAGCAGCCCTGTTGAACAGACCCCCGGTACAGGACGCCGACGAGCCTGCGAAAGCCCGCAAGCGGGGGCGCAGGCCCAGTGAGGTGGATCCGCGTGTCGTCGGCACCCACCTGGTCCTGCTGTCCATCCTGCGCGACCGCTACCAGCGGGACGGGCACACCATCGACCAGCTCAGCGGCGACTGCAACTTCGTCAGGTCCAAGATCTCCGAGCTGCTCCGGGGCTACGGCGGGAAGTATCCGCGCTGGGAGATCACCAGGGCCGTGGCCGCCGCCATGGAGCTGCCGCTCGCGCCGATGTGCCGCCTGTGGCTCGCCGGGGCGCGGGAGGCGTGCAAGAAGGAGGAGTGGATCGAGCGGAACGCGGGGGTGGGGGACGACTGGCGGGCCCCGCTGCCGCGGGCCCTGGAAGGGCTGCGGGACCTGCACGGCGGGACGTACCGCGCGTATGCCCGCGTCCACCTGCGGCCGGACGTCGCCGACGGGGTCGTGGAGCAGGCGCTGACCGTGGTGTGGGCGCGCATGGACGTGGTGTTCTCCAGTGCCAGCGTCGCCGGCCACGTCTGGGCGGTGCTGCGTGATCTGGTCATGGCGTGGGCCGACCCGTCGACGGCGCACGGTGTCGCCGCCACGCGGACGGTCTCCGTCCGCTGGGGCTGCGACCCGTTGGTGCCGGCGGACCTGCCCGGCCTGCCGGACCTGCCCGACCCGCGTGACGCGTTCGTCCGGCTGACCGAACAGACGGATCTCTTCAGGGCGATGCGCGAACTCGCCCCCCACCACGCGGACGTGCTGATCCTGCGCTACGTGCTGGGCCGGAGCGCCGAGAAGACGGCGGACGTGCTGGGGACCGACCCCGGCATGGTCGGCCTGTGGGACCGGCAGGCCCAGGAACACCTGGAGCATGCCCCGCACCTCAGAACCACCCTGGGAGGGATGACGACATGAGCCGTGTGCAGCAGTTGCTCGCCGGAGCCCGGATACCGGACGGGGACCATGTGCCGCCGGACATCGTCCCCGTCGGCGGTGGACCGGGCAGACCCCGGGCCGCGGACCCGGCGCGGGACCCGGGGGAGAGGCGGGCGGACGGCCAACTGGAGGTGCTGTGCGAGCTGTTGCTGGCGCGCTACGCGCACACCGCGCTCCGGTCCTTCCTCACCGACCGGCTTCCCGAGCCGCTCGGCGCCCGGCTCGTCGGCTGCGTCCTGCAACTGGCCGACGACGAGGACGGCGCGCGCGCCTGGTGGCAGTACGCCGCCGGCGCGGAGGACGAGCTGTCGCCGTACTGCCTCCACCTCCAGCACCGGAAGTACGGGGACCGGGACGCCGCCGAGTGGTGGCTGGACCGCAGCAGGGTCGAGCGGTGGGCCGGCGTGGCCGGACGGCCGCAGGGCGTCCGCCTCGCCTTCGACGTGACGTTCCCCGCGATGCTGGACCTCCTCGCGGGGCTCCGGCCCCAGCTGGAGGAACGGTCACGGGACGCGGTGGTGGAGGCGCTGCTGGAGTTCATCCCGGACGCCGTCGCCCCGGGGCACGCCCGGCACCCGGCGTTCGACCTGCCGGTGCCCGGGCCGGGCTTCGCGGAACGGATCCGCGCCCTGCTGAGCG
>NZ_JACADT010000692.1:0-3064 GCF_013421635.1 Streptomyces sp. UH6
TCCACCCCGGGCGCCCAGCCGCCGGGGCCCTTCGCCCAGTCGGCCAGCACCTCCACCACCGCGCGCGCCACGTCGTCCGGAACGGGGCCGTCGGCCGCCTGCGGGGAGAGCAGCGGACGCAGCCGGTTGCCCCAGCCGATGTCCGACAGCCGCCCGAGCGCGCGGCCCTCGCCGGACTGCTCGGACGCCGGGATGCGCCCCTTCAGGTCGACCCCCACCGCCGCCATGCCGGTGGGCCACATCTTGCGGGGCTCCACCTCCACACCGGCCCGGGCCAGATTCGATCGCGCGGCGTCCACCGACCCGGTGGAGGCGTCCGCCGTGAAGCGCGCCCCCGCGCAGTTGTCGCAGCGGCCGCACGGCGCGGCCTCCTCGTCGTCCAGCTGACGCCGCAGGAACTCCATCCGGCAGCCGTCGGTGGCGGCGTAGGCGCGCATCGCCTGCTGCTCCGCCTCGCGCTGCCGGGCCACCCAGGCGTACCGCTCGGCGTCGTAGCTCCAGGGCCGCCCGGTGGCGATCCAGCCGCCCTTCACCCGGTGTACCGCCCCGTCCACGTCGAGCACCTTGAGCATGGTCTCCAGCCGGGACCTGCGAAGCTCCACCAGCGGCTCCAGGGCGGGCAGCGACAGAGGCCGCTCGGAGGCGCCCAGCACGTCGAGGGTGCGCCGGACCGTCTCCTCCGGGGGGAAGGCCAGCGAGGCGAAGTAGCTCCAGATCGCGGCGTCCTCCTGCCCCGGCAGCAGCAGCACCTCCGCGTGGTCGACACCGCGGCCGGCGCGGCCGACCTGCTGGTAGTAGGCGATCGGGGAGGACGGCGAGCCCAGGTGCACCACGAAACCGAGGTCGGGCTTGTCGAAGCCCATCCCGAGTGCCGAGGTGGCGATCAGCGCCTTCACCTTGTTGTGCAGCAGATCGTCCTCGGCCTGCTGGCGATCGGCGTTCTCGGTCTTCCCTGTGTACGAGGCCACGGTGTGCCCGCGCCGGCGGAGGAAGGCCGTGACCTCCTCGGCCGCCGCCACGGTCAGCGTGTACACGATGCCGGAGCCCGGCAGGTCGTCCAGACGGTCGGCCAGCCAGGCCAGCCGGTGCGCCGCGTCCGGCAGTTCGAGGACGCTCAGGCTGAGGCTCTCCCGGTCCAGCGGGCCGCGCAGCACCAGCGCGTCGGAGTCCGCCCCGGCCGCCCCGGTGCCGAGCTGCTCGGCGACGTCCGCCGTCACGCGGGCGTTGGCGGTGGCCGTGGTCGCCAGCACCGGCACACCCGCGGGCAGCTCCTGGAGCATCGTGCGCAGCCTGCGGTAGTCGGGTCGGAAGTCGTGCCCCCAGTCGGAGATGCAGTGCGCCTCGTCCACCACCAGCAGGCCGGTCGTGGCCGCCAGGGCGGGCAGCACGTGGTCGCGGAAGTCCGGGTTGTTGAGCCGCTCCGGGCTGACCAGCAGCACGTCCACCGCCCCGGCCGCGATCTCCGCCTGGACGGTCTCCCAGTCCTCCTGGTTGGCGGAGTTGATGGTCCGGGCGTGGATGCCCGCCCGCGCGGCCGCGTCGACCTGGTTGCGCATCAGCGCCAGCAGCGGAGAGACGATCACCGTGGGGCCGCTGCCGCGGGCCCGGAGCAGGGAGGTCGCCACGAAGTACACCGCCGACTTGCCCCACCCGGTGCGCTGCACCACCAGGGCGCGTCGGCGGTGCGCGACCAGCGCCTCGACCGCACGCCACTGGTCCTCGCGCAGTCGCGCCCGTCCGGTGGGGTCGCCGACGAGCCGGGCGAGGACGGCGTCGGCCTCGCTCCGCAGTTCCGTGGTGTCGTGGTGCTGGTCCATGACCCCATCAAACAGGACGGCGGCGACGGACGGAGTTTGTGCACAGGCCGTCGTCCACAGCCGAACGGGTGAAGGCGGCGATCGGCCGTATCGTCGCCGCATGACACATCGCGACGAAATCACTGGTTCCTCCGGAAACGAGACGAACGAGACCAGCGGGGGTGAGTCGGCTGATTCCGTCCTTCAGCAGGTCACCCTGCGGAGCGCCGGGGAGCTCGCCGACGCCCTGCCCTACCTGCTGGGCTACCGGCCGGAGGACAGCATGGTGCTGGTGGCCCTGCACGACTTCGGGGACCAGGGGCGGTTCGGCGGCAGGGCCCGGCTCGGCATCCCGGGCGCGTCCTCGGAGTGGCAGGCGGCCGCCCGGCAGCTGGCTCTCGGTCTGGTGACCGGCAGCGCCCGCCGGGGCTCGGCGGTCACCGGCATGGTGGCCTACGTGTGCGAGGAGCCCGCGCCGGGCGACACCGGACGGGCCGTGATGGAACGCCTGCGGCCGCTGGCCCAGCTGCTGCGCACCGAGTGCGGGAAGCTCGACGTGCCGGTCGTCGAGGCGCTGTGTCTCTCCGGTGGGCGGTACTGGTCCTACTG
The DNA here is from genome assembly GCF_013421635.1 of Streptomyces sp. UH6. Classification (NCBI taxonomy): domain Bacteria; kingdom Bacillati; phylum Actinomycetota; class Actinomycetes; order Kitasatosporales; family Streptomycetaceae; genus Streptomyces; species Streptomyces sp. UH6. The sequence continues at coordinate 2,406 of NZ_JACADT010000692.1, forward strand.
CTGCTCGGACGAGCACTGCTGCCCCGCGGAGGGCAGACCCATGGGACTCCCCGGCACCTCGGTGCTGGCCGCCGCCGCGACCTACGCCGGACTGAGGGTGCGGGGCTCCCTGGGCGAGATGCGGGTACGGCTGCACCCGTGGGAGGGGAGGGAGGCAGTGGCGGCCCAGGAGACCGCCCTGGACGAGACGGCCGCGAAGCTGCTGCCGCGCCTGGTCGAGACGGACGGCCGCGCGGCGGTGGCGGAGGAGACCGTGCGACTGGCGGCTCGTGTCCACCACCGCTACGCCGCCGAGCCGCCGCGGCCCGACCCGGCCGACGCGGACCTCAGGGACGACGCGCTCCTGACCGACGAGGAGGCCGCTGCGCTCATTCTCGGCCTCCAGGACCGCGCCACCCGGGACCGGGCGGCGGAATGGATGGAGGGGCCCGAGGCGGACCCCGCCCTCCGGCTCTGGCGGGCGCTCTCCCGCCGCTGCGTCGGCTCCTACGGCGAGCACGCGGCGCCGTGCCTCACCCTGGCCGGCTGGGTGGCCTGGTCCACCGGGGACGACGTGGAGGCGCGGGAGGCCCTGGCGATGGCGCTCGCCGCCGAACCCGGCTATCTGTTCGCCCGCCTGCTCCACCGGGCGGTCGACGAAGGGCTGGACCCCGAGTCCG